>CAXAGK010000225.1:0-6552 GCA_963968305.1 uncultured Rickettsiales bacterium
TATCGATAGTGCTGAGGTTCGTGCCGACCTGAACGATGGCGTCGATATCGTCACCGTCGAGCTCGTTCATCACCACATCCAAGACCTGCGCGCGCGGCGTGTTCGCGATGCCATGGGCGCTGTCGCATTTGAGGCCGTGCAAGCGTTTTATGTTGTAACCAGATTCGCCGAAGAAGGTCCGCACCTGCTCATCCGCCACCGGCTGATACGGTGTCAAAACTGCGATGTCCTTAATACCGAACGCCTTCAACGCCGCATCAGCGGCTTCAGCGCCCGTGGTTAGACCCATGTCCGGGCCGATGATTTCTCGTATGCCAGCCTGGAACGCTGCATTACCGGCACGCCCACCCCAGAAGGTCTCCGCCGACATGCCCATCATCGCGTAGGTGATCTCCGCCGTGACCAGGTCGCGCATCGACAATGGAATCGTGTCCTGAATTGCGGCGACGAACCGTAAAAACCCCGCATCGTCCGAGAGGTCCCGAACCTCGATGAAAAAGCGCCCAAAATGCCAAGTGACACCCTCGGGAATAATGCGCTGACAATCGTACTCGACGGCGATATTGGTCGACGGGATCGCAATCCCGATCCGCGCTCGCTCACCGATCCATCGTTCTTCTTTCATTTCCTACCCCTTAAGGCGTTGCTCGCCTATTCTCTCCTGCAAACGAGCCGCTGCCAATGGGAGAGAGTGCCACAACATGGATGACTTGATCATAACCTTGGACGATTTGCGCGACTGGATGAGCCGCATTCTCGTCGCGCACCGCACGAGCGACGCGAACGCGGCGCAGGTGGCAGACGCTCTGACACGCGCCGAAGCCGATGGCCAGAAAGGGCACGGACTCTCCCGCATTCCGTCCTACGCCGCGCAGTCGAAGTCGGGCAAAGTGGACGGTTGCGCCCAACCGTCCTCGGAACAGGTTGGAACCGCCGCGATCCGCGTCGATGCGCGGAGCGGGTTTGCCGTTCCCGCTCTCAATCTCGCGGTTGAAGGCCTCGCAAGCCTGGCCCATGAGACCGGCATCGCGGCGGCGGCAGTCGCGAACTCACACCACTCCGGCGTGGCCGGACATCCGGTGGAGGCCCTTGCCAGGAAAGGATTGATTGCCCTCAGCTTCGGAAATACGCCGCATGCGATTGCACCATGGGGCGGGGCCAGACCTTTGTTCGGCACCAATCCGCTGGCCTTTGCCGCACCGCGCCAAGAAGGTGACCCTCTGGTGATCGATATGAGCCTGTCGAAGGTCGCGCGGGGTAAAATTAACGCCGCCGCACAAAAGGGCGAAGCCATCCCCGAAGGCTGGGCGGTCGACAAGGATGGTAATCCGACGACCGACCCCAAGGCGGCGCTCGGCGGTGCAATGCTAGCGATGGGCGACGCCAAAGGGGCACAGCTCGCGCTGATGGTCGAAATTTTCGCAGCCGCCCTGACATCGTCCCAATTCGGCTTCGAGGCGAGGTCCTTCTTTGACGGTGACGGTGAGCCGCCGCATGTCGGACAGTTCCTGATCGCTATTGATCCGGGCCCATTTTCCGCCGGTGGGTTTGGCGCTCGATTAGAGGATTTAGTGACGGCGATAACCGAGCAGCCCGGCACCCGGCTTCCCGGCCTGCGCCGATACGACTTGAGGCGAGCGGCTGCCCGTGACGGCATCACCATTCCGCGCATCCTTATAGATCAGTTGCGGGAAATTCCGGGCGGATCGACCTAGATCAATAGAAACTGATATTTGTTCAGAGAAGGGTGTTATGGAATCAACGGTATTTGCAGGCGCGGCGAAATGGTCGGCCGCGAAGAATAAAGATCACCTCTTCGGGCTTTTCCGAATGAAGCCAAACACGGGAGCGTGGGAACACATCACGAATAACGGCTTGCCCGATGACACGGAAGTCCGCGCCATCGTTATTGACCCCAATGATCAGGACCGCGTCTTTGTGGGCACACAAGTCGGCCCCTATCGCAGCGACGATGGCGGCGACAGTTGGACTGCCCTTCCATTGCACAGCGATAACGCCGTCACGTGGTCAATTCTACTGCATCCAACAGACGCCAATATTCTCTACGCCGGAACGCAGGATCAGGGAGCCTTTCGCAGCGAGAACGGTGGAAAGAGTTGGACTGAGATGAACATCCCAGAGCCCGCGGGCCTTTGCCGGATGGGCTTCCCGAGCCGGACCGTCCGTATGTGTTTAGACCCGAGCAATCCTGACGAAGTGTACGTTGGTGTTGAGGTCGGCGGCCTTGTGCGCAGTCTCGACGGCGGCGACACATGGGAAGATATCGGCGGCGGTCTGATGGACCTGGCCGAACAAGATCATCTACGGAGCCGGATTGGCAGCGATACGGACACGGAAGGTATGATGGACACGCATGCGACAACGATCAGTCCAACACGGCCCGGCACCTTGGTTCACGCGACGCGGATGGGCCTATTCCGCAGCGACGATAAAGGCGAAACTTGGAGCGAAATGGGTGTCGGCAAACACTCCCCGCTGACCTACGCCCGCGACGTCCAGGTCTCGGTCCATGATCCAGACACCATGTACTCCGCACTCAGCGTCGCGTCGGTCAGCGATGCCGGGTCGGTCTATAAGAGCACGGATTTCGGCGAGAGCTGGACGCGCTTTGACAATGATGTCGACGTCAACAGCACGATGATGCATATCGGCCAAAGTGCCGCGAGCGCGGATCGTGTCTACGCCGGTGCGCGTCGTGGGCGAGTCTTCGGCACCGAAGATGGCGGCAAGACGTGGACCCAGAGCGAGCTGCCGGGCGGCGTACAGGGTATCTATGCGGTCGCTTGCACGTAGGTGAACAGCCGTCTAACCCTCTCCCATGGCGGGAGAGGGCTGGGCCGAGGGAGATTAGCGCGGCCAGGTCCGTAAGCCGATCAACCCGCCGTCGACCGGCAAATTCACCGCCGTCACCCAACGCGTTTCGTCCGACAACAAGTAGACGGCTGCATGGCCGATATCCCAACCGGTGCCTTTTATCTGCATGGGCACCATGTCGACGCGGCGCTGTAACGCTTCATCACCTAGATGCGCCACCATTGGCGTCTCCACAGTGCCAACGATGATGCAATTACAGCGGATACCTTGTGTGACGTAATTGGCCGCTGTTGAGTGCGTGAGCCCATGCAAAGCCGCTTTCGCAGTGGCGTACGCCGCCGAGCCCGTATCCGCGATCATGCCGGCAGCACCGACGATCGACGAGATATTGATGATCGACCCGCCGCCGGACCGCAACATCGCCGGGATGGCCGCCTTGGTGCCCTGCATCGCAGTCTTCAAATTTATCTGGACGACACGGTCCCAATCTTCCTCGGCAATCTCCACCACTGTGCCGGGGCTGCCGCCGCCGACGTTGTTAACCAGCCCCGTGACCTTGCCGTAACGTTCCTCCGCCGCCGCGACCATGGCATGGGCGTCTTCCTCCTGGCTGACATCGCCGGTGAAGACCATTGCATCTCCGCCCTCGGAGAGGATTTCTTCCCGCAGTAATTCAGCTCGTTCCGGGGTCCGGTTAACGAGAACGACCTTTGCCCCTTCCCGCGCGGATAATACCGCCATCGCCTTGCCGGTGCCGACACCTTCGCCGCGCGACGCCGCGCCCGCGATGATAATTACCTTACCGTCGAGCCGTCCGGTCATGTCTCATTTCCTTTGTTTGTTCCGCCGCTTAGGCTGCCTCAAACTCGCGCGCCACCCGGTCCACCAAATCGGCCACCGCCGGTAAATCCTTTACACCCGAGACTGAATGCCCAGCTGACCAAATGTCTTTCCAGCGCTTGGGACGTTTGTCCGGATTGATGTCCTCCGAGACATTGATCATGCCTCGTTCCGGCAAGGCGTCGGGGTCGAGTCCGGCAGCCACGATCGAAGGGCGTAATTTGCTCGCCGGCAATCCGGTGAACGCACTGCTGAGCATGACATCGTCCAGCGATGACGAGACCAGCATATCCTTGTACCCTTCAACCGCCATGCTCTCTTGGGTCGCGATGAATCGGGTTCCCATATACGCCAAATCGCAGCCGAGCGTGATCGCCGCTTTCAATGCCACGCCATCACTGATGCCGCCCGAGAGGACGACCGGGCCATCGAAAATTTCGCGAACCGCACGGACGAAAGCGAACGGATTAGCCCAGCCTGTCTGACCGCCCGCACCCGCGGTCAGCAGGATCAATCCATCAACACCGGTTGCGATGGCTTTCTCCGCATGTCGCATGGAGGCGATATCAGCGAAGACACGGCCGCCGTATTCATGAATCGTATCCATGACCGGGGCCGGACTGCCGACACTGGCAATGACCAGCGGCGCCTTGTGCTCGGCCACCATTGCCGCGTCCTCCTGCAGACGTGCGTTCGATTTGTGAACGATCAAATTAGGCGCGAAAGGAGCGGCCCCCTCGGTCTCGGCGACCATGCGGCCAAGCCATTCGTCGAGATCTTCGAGGGTCCGGCAATTCGCTGTCGGGAACGAGCCAATGGCGCCTGCCCGACAGGTCGCGATAACCAGGTCCGGGCCGGAGACCAGAAACATCGGCGCCGCGATTAGCGGCACGCGGAGTTTGTCGGATATGTCAGTAGGTAAGGTTATAGCGCATCCCCCTCACCCTCGCCCTCTCCCACCAGGAGAGAGGGAGGGGCCCATCGCATAGCGATGAGAGGGAGAGGGCTGACGATCACGTAACGTAACTGGTGAACGCTGTCGTCGTCGCACGGGCGGTGTAGTCCGTCTTGACGTTGACGAGCGCGACCTTGCCTTCGTCATTCGCCTTGCGGGCGCGATCAAGGGCCCCACGGATATCGTCCGGGTTCTCCACAAATTCACCGTGACAACCAAGACTCTCGGCCAGCTTGTCGTAACGGGTATAGCCTAAGTCGCGTCCAGGCTTCGAGCCGTCGGGGTCGCCGGTCCAACCGCCATTCAAGCTGATCACTACAGTGATCGGCAGATTGTGGCGTACCGCTGTATCGAGCTCCATCGCATTGAGACCAAACGATCCGTCACCGTGGACGACAACCACTTGCTTGTCGGGTTTCGCCGCTTTCGCACCGACACCGAACGGCATGCCGACACCCATGGTCCCGAACACGCCGGAATTCAAACGGTGTCCGGGCTCAAAGCTCGGCATAGCCTGGCGTCCGTAGTTCAGAATTTCCTGACCGTCGACACAGAGAATACCGTCGCGGTCGATGAAATCGCGGACTTCCTTGCAGAGACGTAACGGATGGATCGGCGTCGAGGGGTCGGAGAGGATTTTCTCCGCCTCTTCCGTCTTCGCCGAATTGCGCCCGCGTAGACGCTCCCGCCATGTCGCGTAAGTCTCTGGCGTTACGGTGCCCTTGATCGCTTTAGTCAGCTGCTTGAGTACGGTTTTCACGTCGGCGACGACACCAACATCCAAAGGACGGGGACTGTTTGCGATCTCACCTGGATCGATGTCGACTCGCACGACGGCCGCATCACCGTTGAAACGTGGAGGTGCAGCGTGGCCGATGATGTAGTTCATCCGCGTGCCCAGAACCAAGATCACGTCTGCTTCGCGGAACGCTGTGGAGCGTGCCGTCAGATAGCAATAATCATGATCCTCCGGAATGACACCCCGGCTTTGCGGCGTTGTGTAGAACGGTATACCGGACGCCTCCACAAAGTCTTGCAGCTCCTGAGATGCTTCAGACCAGATAATCCCGGTACCGGAAATGATGACCGGTTGTTTCGCACCCTTCAACAGATCGAGAATCTGTTTCATTTGTTCGTCATCGGCGGCAGGGCGGCTGCGCTTTGACGGATCCCACGGCTCTGGCCAATCGAGGGTATTCTCGTCGACTTCGGCATAGAGCACATCGCCCGGCAGGTCGAGATAGACCGGGCCCGGTTTGCCGCTCATGGATTCGCGGAACGCACGATTGATGAGTTCCGGAATGCGGCGTGGGTTGTGAATGCGCTCGGCCCATTTGGTGCAGGTCTCGAACATGGGCACTTGCTCGATTTCCTGGAAGACCTGACGGCCGGTGGACGCATCGGGGCTGGCGCCACCAAGCGCAATGACCGGCGTGCAATCGGCCCAAGCGTGAGCCACGCCCGTGACAAGGTTCGTTGTCGCCGGGCCGGAGGCCGCCATGCATATACCGGGCCGATTGCGCAGACGCGCATACGCAAAGGCCGCCATTGCGCCCGCTTGCTCGTGGCGCACGTCAATGCCGCGAATGCCTTGCGCCATCGTCGCCAATTCGACGTCCATCATCGGACCGCCCATGATGTAGAAGAACATATCCGCGCCCTGCTGCTTGAGCGCTTTCGCGATAATTTCCGAACCGATTGCCATGATAGCCTCCCTCGTGATTTCCAAGCGCGCTTAAAGCACGCTGCTTACCGAAAGAAATGCACCAAAGGAGAGGAATTTCGAGGGCTTGGTTAATTCACCTCTAACTAAGCCCAGCCACCGGGGATCGGCACCACATGGCCGGTCACGAAACCGCATTTATCCGAGGCGAAAAATGCAATCAATTCTGCGACTTCCTCTGGTTGCCCAAGACGCTTCG
>CAXAGK010000226.1:0-6545 GCA_963968305.1 uncultured Rickettsiales bacterium
CCCTAATTCGGGACCGGAAGCGCTGTTTGCGTCTCTTCGGGTTCGACTACCGGATTGAAATATTTGTTCCCGAAGCAAAACGCCAATACGGCTATTACGTTTTTCCGGTGCTGGAAGGCGACCGTTTTATCGGGCGCATCGATATGAAGCATCAAAAAGGTGTTTTAAGTGTCACTGGATTTTGGCCGGAATCCGGGGTGAAGATGGGAAAGGGACGCAAAGCCGCGCTTGAGGCCGAGCTGGACCGCCAACGGCGTTTCGTCGGCGCGGAGCGCATAGCGTTCACTTGTTCGCTAGATTAAGTTTATTCGTTCAGACCCTTGCCCGGATAAGGATGAGTCGCGGCCCAATGCTGTGCGATATCCAGGCGGCGCGTGATCCAAACATCGGGCTTATCCATGACGTAATCGAGAAACCGTTTCAGCGCCATAGCACGGGCCGGATGACCGATGATTCGATTGTGCAGGCCGATCGACATCATCTTCGGGTGCGTCGCACCTTCTTCATACAGCATGTCGAAAGCGTCACGGAAAAAAGCGAACAAATCGTCCGCCGTGCCCATCCAACCGACCAGCTTACCGTCATTGTTGGTTAGTGAGTAGGGCACGATGAGATGGGGGTGACCGTCGACGGTCTTCCAGAACGGCAGTTCATCGCCGTAATAGTCGCTGTCGTAGAGAAAACCTCCGTGTTCTAACAATAGTCGCCGTGTGTTGGTGCTGGGGCCGTAGCGGCAATACCAACCTTGCGGTCTCTGCCCGGTGGATTTTTCCAAAGAGGCGACCGCCTTGCGGATATGGTCGCGTTCCTCATCCTCGCTCAACTCGAAATGCTTGATCCAGCGCCAACCGTGCGAGCAGACATCGGCACCGGAGGTGCGGATGGCTTTGGCAATCTCTGGCGTGCGCTCCAAAGCCAGAGCGCAGGTGAACATGGTGAGCGGTAGGTTGCGTTCCCGGAACAGTCGCAACAACCGCCAGAAACCAACGCGGCTACCGTATTCGAACATGCTCTCGCCCGCGAGGTCACGGCCGTCGAGAGTGGGTCTGCCGAAGGCTTCAGTCAACTGCGTTTCCGTATAGCCTTCGCCGTCTTGCATAGAAGGCTCGGAGCCTTCCTCGACATTGATGACGAAGTTCAGCGCGATGCGCGCGGCTCCCGGCCAATTCGGGTCCGGCGGGTTGCGTCCATAGCCGACGAGGTCGCGGTCGTATATCTCGGTCATGCGGGTTCCCCTGTGCGGTTCGTTGTTCCGTCAATCGGCCACGGGAGAATTCCCCGGGAACATATTGCGATGCGATTCGGCATCCATCTCGGTCTTGAATTTGTGCCGTGCTGCGAGCTCTACTGCGCGCTCGGCTGCGGGGCGTGCGGTGATCTCATCAACCAGCCGTTTCAGGTGAGGGAAATCGTCGAAGGCCTCGTCGGAGAGAACACGTGGCATCAGCCGTGCCCAACCCCATGTCGCCATGTCGACGATGGTATAGATGTCGCCTAAAATATAGGGGCGGTCGGCGAGCTGGTCGTTGAGAATGCCAAAATGGCGTTTGGCCTCGAAAGCGTAGCGGTTTAGCGCATAGGGAATTTGCTCCGGCGCATGAACTTGGAAATGAACTGATTGTCCGGAGTACGGGCCAACCCCGGTCGCTACGAACATCAGCCAAGACAAAAAATCACCTCTCGCGGCATCTCCGGCGGGCGGCAGAAACTTTCCGGATTTCTCCGCGAGATAGAGCAGAATGGCGTTGCTGTCGAAGACGGTGACATCGCTGTCAACGACGGTGGGTGCCTTGGCGTTCGGGTTGATTGCGAGATACTCGTCCGCGTGTTGTTCGCCTTTGCGGGTATCGAGAGGTACCGCTTCGTAGTCGAGCTCAGACTCTTCGAGGAAGAGTGCCACCTTCATCGGGTTCGGGCCGGTGTTGTAGTAGAATTTCAACATAGTCTGCCTCCATCAAAAACTGTGGAGATAAACTTCCGACGGTTGGCGTGATTTGTCTAAACGTATCGGCTGGTCGCTATGCGACAAAGCGAGCGTTGAATCAGGATTGTCGGGCGTAAGGCCCACTGCTGATGAACGCATGCATGTCGATAAACTATTCTATCGGTTGCTCACCGCCTATTTCGATATCAAACGGTAAACGGTCATCCGGCGAGAATGATCGTGAGGTAAAATGATTTATAGACGGTTACCAATGCCCGGAAGATCGGAAAATACCGAACTTGAACCGAAATCATCGATTACATTGAACGGGAAGCGCGCTCAATTCGGTAAAGTGCACTTGTAGTTTCGTTTTTTATAGGGACGGTCGCATTCCCAATCGTTTCCCGAATAATCGAGATGGGCGTTCTTTGGCAATTTCACCGCGATGCACGCCTTTTTGTTCGATCGGTATCCGCGCTCGCACTTCCAGCCATTCCCGTAGGAGGCATGCACGATATAGCCATATTTTGGGACCACTATCGTAACACATCCATCATTCGACGCCTTATATCCGTAGTTGCATTTCCATCCGGCACCATTGTTGGTTTCCAGGATATGCGCATTCTTGGGAATTTTGACGGCGATGCATTGATTTCCTGATGCGCGATGGCCCAAATTGCATTCCCAACCCGGGTCTAACAATGCCGACGTGAGATGCCCATTTTCCGGGACGGTGATCAGCGCGCAGATTTTACCGCTCTTTCGATAACCGCGATCACAATCCCAACGGTTTCCATTCGCCGTTAAATAACCGTTCTTTGGGATAAATATTTGAATGCAGGTATTGTCGTTTTCTTGAAAACCTCGACTGCAATCCCAACCGCGTTGTCCATGAGCGGCGCTGGTTGGATAGGTGTTCGCCGGTCGTTCGACGGTGGCGCAGACACCGCTCTCCTCTCGATAGCCTAATTTACACTCCCATCCGCTGCCAAAGCGTTTCAACTGTGCATTTTGAGGCAACGGTTTGATCGTACTTTCAGCCATGGATATCTGTGGGAGAAAGATTGAGGCGATCAGGAGTATCAGTAGTTCGCCTATGTTGCTATGCGGACGCAAGACACGGGTCATTGGATTTCTTTTCAATTTGTTTAAAAACAAACGTAACCCCAGACGGAATACGCGGTGGTTCCAGAAATGCGGGGTGAGATACGCATGCGTGAGTAAATTTTTTTATTTCATAGAAAAATATGGTGTTTGTGGTGCTAATTTCAATGCGCTTATAAATAAATATAGATTTTTATTTATAAAATAATTTAACATCATTAAATATTTATTCATGATTAATATATAAATATTAAATTAATCAATTATATTGTTTCATGAATATTTAATGAATATGATTTTAATCTTATGTTGATTGACAATGGGGTTTCTGAAAGATCGAGTAAAAAATAGGGGCCGGTATTTGTTTGGCAATCATATGGTGCGAATGCCAGACGCGCGGAATTATCTTGCAACGCTTCGCACGAAGGTTCCTTATTCAATGGAATGCCAGTGTTGTTACTGACGTTTTTCTATATGCTACTCAGGTAATACTTTGAGCATATTTTATGAAATCAAATAAAAACTTATATAAGCTTAATATTGGAGCTCTTTCTATGAATAACTCAAAAGTAAACTTATTCGTAACGGGTAGTATTGTTGGTGCAGTACTGGTGGTAGTTGCCGGTCTCAGCATGGGATGGCTTGTCACCAGCGGTGGGGCTAATGGCCAAGCAACCGCAATGTCGGAAACGGCGGTCAAGGATCAGCTTGTTCCCATCTGCATGCATCAGTTCAACAATCAAGCTGATAGCGTAGGCAAACTGGAAGCGCTGCGCGGGCTTGGAACTTATAAGCGGGAAGAATTCCTGACATCCCAAGGTCTGGCCAATATGCCGGGTAGCGATTCCGCCGTTCGGGGTGTCGCCCGCGAATGTGCCGCTCGATTACTCGAAGCTAAAACCTAGGAGGTTTCCTTCCGGCATGCGGCGATCAAGAACTCGGTATTCCCCTTGGGCCCCTTAATGGGACTCTCGGAGATACCGAGAACTGACCAACCGATCTCAGCTAACCAGTCTTCCACTTCGCGGCAGACCCGCGCATGGACATCCGGATCGCGGACGACGCCGCCTTTGCCGACGTCTTTACGCCCTGCCTGAAATTGCGGTTTGATCAATGCGATCAGAGTGGCCGACGGTTTTGCCCGGGTGAGGGAAGCGGGGAGCACTTTCTCCAAGCCGATGAAACTGGCGTCGCAAACCACGATATCGGCGTCCTCCGGGATGTGTTCGACTGTCAGATAGCGCGCATTAGTGCTTTCCAGAACGACGACGCGGTCGTCCTGACGTAGCTTCCAGTCCAGCTGGCCTTTTCCAACATCGACTGCATAGACCGTGGCCGCGCCCTTTTGCAGAAGCACGTCGGTGAATCCACCAGTCGATGCACCGATATCGATACAGATGCAGTTCGTCGGATCGACTTCGAAATGATTGAGCCCGTGGTCGAGCTTCATGCCACCCCGCGACACCCAGGGATGATCGCCGCCACGGACCGTAATGTCGGCATCGCTGGCAACAAGATCGCCTGATTTATCGATGCGTTGTTCGCCGATATACACGGTCCCGGCCATGATTAGTGCTTGCGCCCGGGTGCGGCTCTCCGCCAGACCGAGATTGACCAGTGCCTTATCGGCACGTATTCGTTTCGCGCGACTGCTCATCGGGTGGCAACCTTGGTCAGCCGGTGGAACCGGAGCGTCAGCAAGAGTGCGACAATTCCAAGCGCGATGAGCAGTCCCCACCAGACACCATCACCGCGTATCGGTGTTTTGAATGCCATGTAGAACGCCGCGGGGAAGCCGATGATTAAGTAGGAGACACCGGCGATCATCATGGGAAAACGCGTGTCCCTCAATCCCCGCAGGACATGCGCGGCGATACATTGAATGCCGTCGGACAATTGGAAAAGGGCGGCGATCAACAAAAAGGACATTCCCAAGCTTACCACCGCGGCATTCGCTGGCACATCTACGTCGATAAACAATCCGATCAGGAATTGTGGCGATAAGGCGAAGAGCAATGCCGGAAAGAACATGAACAGAAAGCCGATGCCGATCGCCATCCAACCGGCGCGCCGCACCCCTTCCGTATCTTTTCGGCCGACCGCGAGCCCCACGCGAATGACTGCCGCCTGCCCAATGCCAAGCGGCACCATGAAGCTGGTGGCCGCGAGATTGAGTGCGATGGTATGCGCCGCGATTTCCGCCGTGCCTAAATTCCCCATCATGAAGGTGGCGGACGCAAAAAGCATATGCTCCATCATGATCATCGCGGTGATTGGGGTTCCTACCCGGAAGATATCCCGAAAAACCGACCAGTCAGGTCGCCAAAATCGACCGAGAACACGGTAGCGCCGTAATCGATTGGCCTTCGATGCGATCAACATGATCGCCGCGCACATCACCAGGTTTGTAACCGTCGTCGCGATACCAACGCCCATGACGCCGAGTTTAGGGAATCCCCATACGCCGAAAATCAACGCATAATCGGCGAGGCCGTTGACGAGGAAGCCTGTGCACGTCACTGCCAGGATGAAGCTCGGGCGTTCCATGACGGCGATGAACCCCCGCATGGCGATCACGCAGAGCCCCGGCAAAATGCCCCAAACCGCGGCTCGGACGTATTCCTGAGAGACGATGGCGATATCCGGCGATTGTCCGAGCAAGAGAAAGATTTTCTCTGCCGGCCACAGCGCCAAAATCGACAGTAACCCGAGCAAGGTCGCGACCCAGAGTCCTTGGCGGATGGTGCGCCGCATGAGACGTGGGTTTCGGGCACCATGCGCCTGCGCCGCCAATGGGGGGACTGCCGCAAGAATGCCCATGCACAGTAGATAGACGACGATATAGAGGGTCGAGCCCAACCCAACCGCTGCCAGCGCATCACCACCGAGCCGCCCGATCAACACGGTGTCGGTCAAAGTCAGCGAGAATTGCGCCAATTGTGTCAAGGCGAGTGGCCCCGCAAGCCGTGACGTGGCCCGGAACTCATTCCGCCAGGGGTCGTTGATGTGGATCGCCGGTCTCATGGCCAATGCTTAGACCGGGGAGGAAACGGGGTCACGCGGATTCGGCGGAAGATATATTGGCTCTGCCCATATCCGAGGATTGGGTCTTCAAGGGGGATCGATTTTGTCGTTACGTGGATCGCATCGTTCGCCAAACGCAAAACACCACCCTGCAGTTTGGAGAGAGACATGAGCCAGAGCCTATTTCCCAACGACAACGTCTATATCAGCGAAGCCAACTTCACCGAGGCCCCCACACACCGGGCAACCCCGACAGACCGCGTATGGGACGGATGGCCTGTGGG
Source organism: uncultured Rickettsiales bacterium (assembly GCA_963968305.1). Lineage (GTDB taxonomy): Bacteria > Pseudomonadota > Alphaproteobacteria > UBA8366 > UBA8366 > UBA6544. Next base: position 6,337 of record CAXAGK010000226.1, read on the forward strand.
TCGGGGTGACGCGGGTGACGGCGCGCGACGTCCCCAGCCAATGGCACCACCACGCCGACAACGACTGCATTATGTACACGATCGCCGGTGAAATCCGGGTTGATTGGGGAGAAGAGAGGGAGAATTCGTTTGTGATCGCCCCGGTTGTGATCGCCCTGTTCAAGCGCGGCGTCATGCACTGCGCGTAAATCATCGACGCCGAGGAAGAC
>CAXAGK010000227.1:0-6525 GCA_963968305.1 uncultured Rickettsiales bacterium
TCCCGTCAGACGTTGATCCTGGGCAGCCTTGATTCCTGCGATACTCTTGGCGTCTGTCGTGTGGGTTTCGGAATACCTCCACAGCATGTACTCCGCTTGCAATGTGTTGTTGAGATATGCCAACCATTGGAAAAATAACGGACGGTTGGAGTCGCCGAGAGGCGGCATGAATCGCGAGCTTGTATCCAACTCGCAAATATAGATGCAGATCGCAGGGCTTTCGAACAGAACGAGGTCGTCGTGCACAAGAGTTGGAATGCGCTCAGACGGATTCAGCGCCAGATATTCTTCTTATATTTGCGCGTTTGACGAGCGATCAACCAGCCTCAACGCATAATCAACTTACGTCTCAACCAACAAGAGATGAGGCGCAAGGCTCGCGTTGTCGGGGTAATAATAGAGTTCGAGCATGATCGTGTTTCAGAAGTTTGGCGTGAGACTACCAGCGGTCGCTTCATGACACCACGAGGAATTCCAGATCGCCGTATACGGCGGCCGAAGGGTGTACTCGTCGCTCTACAGCTTCGCGTAGAGCTCTTTAAACGATGCTCTCAGGCTCTCTTCCGTCTGGCCGGTCTCGTAGGCCGGGCTGATTAACGGCGAGGCGGTCTCGAGGTCAATTAGAACGATTCCGTTGAACATGTCGAGGAGGCCTTGCGGGCGGTCCTTGGCAAATTCGGCGAGGCATCGGTCGAACTGCTCCGTGCCGCGCGCATGAAAGACGGCCGGACCTTTGCAGCGAAATCCCTTGCGGGCCAGCACGTCGACGAAGTTCACCTCGACCATCGGATTGGCGGCGATATTCTTCACCGTGGTCGGCGAGCGCATCTCACCAAACATGATTTTATCGTCTCCCATGGCGAGGAAGGTCGCTTTCGGCGAGAGACTCGGCGAGCCGTCTTCGGCGATGCTCGCGACATAGCCGAGTGAATGCGCCGCGAGCACCCTCTTCATATCGTCTGTAAGTTTGGCCATCAGGCAGCTCCCATCTGTTCGGCGATTTTGAAGGCCGCAATCATCGCGCCTGGATTGGCGATGCCTTTGCCCGCGATGTCGAAGGCTGAACCTTGCGCCGGGGTCGAGATCGGCACCGGCAGGCCACCGAGCACCGTGACACCGTGTTCGAAATCCATCAGCTTCATCGCGATCTGACCTTGGTCGTGATACATGGTCACGATGGCGTCAAAGCTCTCCTTCTTCGCTGAAAGGAACATGGTGTCCGGCGAGAACGGGCCTTCCGCGTTGAAGCCCCGCTCCTTGGCCAACTCGACCGCCGGGCCGATGACGTCGAGCTCTTCACGCCCGAACGAACCGTTGTCGCCCGCGTGCGGGTTGAGGCCCGCCACCATGACCTTCGGGTTCTCCATACCGGCGGTCCGCAGCACCCCGTCGATTAGCGACACCGCGTCGATGATACCGTCAACAGTAATCAGGTCCGCGACATCGCGGAGTGGCACGTGGGAGGTGACGCGAGATGTCCACAGCCCCTCGATCACGTTCAGCTCCGCCGTGTGGCCCGCGTACTCAAGTTGCGCCGTCAGCCATTGGCCCTCGTCCGGATAGCTCATGCCCCCGATCTTAAGGGTGTGCTTATTCAAGGGCGCGAAGCAGATGCTGTCGATCCGGCCCTCCTTGTAGAGTGCAAGCAGCGTCTCGAAACAATCGAGCATATAGCCCCCCCCTTCCCGCCTCGATTCCCCGAGGGGATAACTCTCCGCCCCGGCCAGAGATTGCTGCAGGAGGGAAACTTTTCCGGCCTCTACATTGACGTCATTGGCGCCGGCCAAAGTTTCGATTTCTAGATCCGTGCCGGCGGCAGATTGCCCCCGCGCCAAATGGGCCGGATCGCCGACCACGACTACGCCGGTCTCCGCCGACATCACATCATTCGACAGTACCCGCGCCGCCAATTCCGCGCCGATCCCCGCCGGGTCGCCCATCATCATGCCGATACGCGTGGCCATGTTCTCTCCCCTGGATGAATTCTCGTTCTTGCCAACCATCTTAATTTCGTGAGAGGGCTAACGAAACGGTTTTCTGGGAGAAGATTACAATGGCGACCAATTGGGATGTCCATATAGACGGATTTTTACCCGAGGACGGATACGCCGGAACCCTGGTCGGGCGTATCTGGCGGCCCGATGTCGAAGGCCCCTCGGTGGTCTCGCTCCGCGAGGGCGGCGTCGTCGATATCACCGCAGCAGCACCCACCATGTCGGCACTCACCAACGCGGACGACCCGGTGGCGCTTGCCGGGAGCGACGGTGAAGGGCTCGGCGATTTGCGCGCAATCGCGGCGAACAGCGTCGCGGAGAGCCGGGACACGACCAAACCATGGTTCCTCTCCCCCGCCGATTTGCACGCGCACAAGGCCTGCGGCGTCACCTTTGTGCGCAGCCTGTTGGAGCGGGTCATCGACGAGCGCACATCCGGCGATCCAGCGCTGGCGGAAGAGGTCCGCAAAGAATTGCTCGACAGTATCGGCATCGACCTGTCGGACGTAGTCCCCGGCTCCGACGAAGCGGAGACAGTGAAAAGCGCGCTCCTTGATCGGGATATGTGGTCGCAATATCTCGAAGTCGGTATCGGCCCCTATGCGGAGGTGTTCTCAAAAGCGCAGCCGATGTCCTCGGTCGGGTTCGGCGCGGAAATCGGAATTCACCCAATGTCGACCTGGAACAACCCGGAGCCGGAAGTCGTGCTGGTCGGCAATGCCACCGGACAAATTGTCGGCGCGGCACTCGGCAATGATGTGAACCTGCGCGACGTGGAAGGTCGCTCGGCCCTGCTGCTGGGGCGGGCAAAGGACAATAACGGCTCCTGCGCCATCGGGCCGATCGTGCGGTTGCTCGACGATACGTACACCCTCGACGATATCCGCAGCGCCTATGTCTCGTTGACGGTCGCGGGCACGGACAATTTCCGGATTGAGGACGGCAGCTCAATGACCGAGATCAGCCGCGACATCGAAGACCTGATGGGCCAAACGTTGAGCGCCAATCACCAATACCCAGACGGCGTGATGCTATTCACCGGCACCATGTTTACCCCGAACCAAGACCGCGACCGGCCAGGCGGCGGCTTCACCCACCACGTCGGCGACACGGTCGTCATGCAATCCCCGAAGCTCGGCACGCTGGCAAACACGGTCGATAGGACAGACGTTATTCCGGCATGGGAGTTCGGGTCGACGGCGCTGTTCCGGAATCTGGCGAAGCGGGGCGTGCTTTAGGCTCAGGCCATAATTCCGGGTTCGCCTTTGGCGCCCCGGAATGACTTCTCCCCTACCGTCGTTCCGGGGCATGCGGAGCATGAACCCGGAATTATAGCCGGAGCATTACCGTGCAGATCGCTCACGCCGCCGTCCAGCCACCGTCGATGGTCACGACCGACCCTGTATTGAAGCTGGCTTCGTCCGACAGCAGGTAGACCACGCCATTAGCAATCTCCTCGGCCTTGCCAAAACGCTGCATCGCATGGCGGTTGCGGGAATACTCGCGGGCCTCATCCGGGTTTTCGGCGCGGGCCATGCTGCCGTTGAGCATCGGCGTATCGATAGCGCCCGGCGCCACTGCGTTCACACGGACATTGTTCGGCGCCAATTCGAACCCCGCCGTCTTCACCAAGCTGACAATGGCGCCTTTGGAGGCAATGTATGACGCGTTAAAGCGCCCACCGCCGAACGCCAATTGCGAGGCGACCATGACGACGGAACCGCCACCGCCCGCCCGCATCGCCGGCAGCGCGCCGACCAGCCAACGCCAGCTCGCCTTCACGTTGACCGCGAATACCTTGTCCCACTCGTCCGGATCAATGGCGTCGATGGACACACCGGAGCGGCTGATCCCGGCGATGGTGCCGAGACCATGTATCTCCCCCGCTTCGGCCACCGCGCGCGCAATGGTTTCTTCCGACGTGACGTCGCCCACGATCGGCTCGACCCCATCCGGCATAGTAGCGTCGTTCAAATCGACGCCGATCACCCGAGCACCTTCCGATATAGCCTTCCGCGCACTTGCCTGGCCAATGCCCGAGGCCGCGCCGGTGATGATGATAGTCTTGCCCTCGAGGCGCATTGTTAATCCTCCCACTTCCACCAGAGCTTAATATGCTCATAGATTCGGATGTTCACGTCGCCGCGCATGCCGGGCGTGATATTCTCCGGCGGATTCTCTATGGCAATACGAACCGGAACGCGCTCGATGTTGCCGCCGAGGGTTCGCCCTCCGGAATAGGCGCTGCTGGCAACCGGCCCGCGCGTCGTGACACTGCCGATATGCCGGACCTGACCGTAGAAATCGCTGAAGGGATAAGCGTCCAGGTCGATCAGCACTTCTTGGCCGACCCGCACGTGGCGGATTTGACTTTCGTCCACATATGCTTCGACCCAATAGAGTTTCGGATCGTGTAGCATAAGTATATTAATGCCATCTTCTACGTATTCACCTTTATATTTATGTATTTCCCCAACTAATCCATCAATTGGACTTTGAATTTGGCGATGTTTTATAAATAATTTTTGTTTATTTATTTCATCTAGTATTCTGTCTTCTTTAACTTTGGATATTTTTATATTGTTACTGATAATATCCAACTGCCGTCCGGTCGCTTTAAACTGGTCATATTCCCGCTTCGCGACCAAAATGTTGCTGTCAAGCGAGGAGACACTACCGGCCAGCACCAGGGTCTTATCTTGCTGGGAATTCAATTCGGATTCCGGCTTCAAGCGTTTGCTGACGAGAACCTTCACACGGGCCAGATCTTTCTTGGCGATTTTTAAGCGGTCCTTAGCGGAATTCAGGTCGACCTCCAGCGCTCGAATTTTTTGGCGTTGCGTCGCTAGCTTGGACTTCAACCCTTCCTCGAAGGCCTCGCGTTCGGTCATCAGTCTGGCCCGGTTTCCTTTTTCCAATTCCAAATCGGTCATCAGTGAGTTGATGTTCAGCTTAATGGCTTCATGCTCGAGCGTGATGATCACTTGCCCGCGTGAGACCGCGCTACCTTCGTCCACGTGTATCTTTTCGATCTTACCGTCGACCCGCGACGATATATCGGTAAAATCAGTCTGCACCCGAACATCGCTCTCATAGACGTGGGTGAACCAATAGAATACTTCATAGACCAGCAACAGCAGTGCCCCGACCAGCGCTACGCCAATCAGAGTTTTAACCTTCGCTTTTATGTCCGCTTCCGAAATCATATGGCCCCTGTCTATCATGGCCGCCACAAAGCGCCACGCACTGCACGGTATATGGCGCGCGGCGGTGCGTCGACCATCTCTTACGCGATGGTGTAGCGGATGAGCGGTGAAGGCGTTGAGACCACCAGAAATCAAAGCATACGAGCATTATTACACAACCCGAACTATCTCTGCATTTGGACCATGGGCGGTCTTACGGGGTTCATCCGCTGGTTCCAGTTGCTCGCACTCGGCGTCTATACGTTCGAAGTCACGCGCTCGCCGTTTCTGGTTTCTCTGGTACCGGTGCTATGGGGCCTGCCGCTGACGTTCTGCGGTCCAATCGTCGGCGGCATCGCGGACCGCGTGAACCGGAAATTTTTGCTGGCGGGAACCATCTCGAGCATTTTTGTTGTCGCCTGCGTCATGGCGGCACTCGCCTATAGCGGCGAATTGACCTTCACCCATATCGCCATCGCGTCGTTGTTGAGCGGTCTGTTCTGGGCGACCGACATGCCCCTGCGCCGCCGGCTTCTTGGCGATGCCGCGGGAGAGCATCTATCGGCGGCGATGAGCCTCGATTCCGCGACCAACAGCGCCACTCGAATGTTCGGCCCGCTCATGGGCGGCATCATGCTCCAAGTGGTCGGCATCACCGGCGTCTATGTCCTCAGCGCGGTCGTCTACGCGACAGCTCTATTGCTCATCCTCGCAGTCAATCTTCCGGAATTCGTCAAACGTACGGTCTCCCCATCCCTCATTCGCGACCTCGCCGCCGGTGTTCGCTTCGCGCTCAGCAATTGGGAACTGCGCCGCGTCCTCGCCGTCACCATGGTCTTCAACATCTTCGGATTTCCCTTCACGGCGATGATCCCGATCCTCGGCCGCGAACAATTGGGGCTGCAACCTTTCCTCGTCGGATTTCTCTCCAGCCTCGAAGGATTCGGTGCCTTTGTCGGCGCCATGATCGTGGCCATGGTCGCGAAGCCGGAATACTACGCCCGCATTTTTATCGCGGGATCCCTCCTTTACATGGCGATGATCCTCTACCTGAGCGCCCTCGCCTATGTCTCCGGCGGGCCGTATCATTCCTTTTTTGCCGCTGCCTTAACACTCTCGATCATCGGAATAGCGGGTGCTGGATTCGCGGCGATGCAAAGCACACTCACCTATATGAATTCGGGGCCTGAATACCGCAGCCGGGTGCTCGGCGTGCTGGCGCTCTGTATCGGCACCGGCCCGCTTGGATTCTTGAATGTCGGCTGGATGGCGGAGAATTACGGTCTGCCGACCGCCATGTCCGTGATGGCGCTCGAAGGATTGTTCGCGATGTTGGTGCTGTGGGT
>CAXAGK010000228.1:0-6491 GCA_963968305.1 uncultured Rickettsiales bacterium
TCGACACCCTGATCGATCAGGGATCGGATGATCACCTCCGCACCGGTCATGGTTCTGTCTGTCGCCATTGGTCTTACTCCATAAGTGTGCGGGCGGCCTGTTCGCCGCCCGATTCGCGTTCGATCAAAAATGCCCTTACCAGGGGATATTCGCGCGGAGCCTGGCCCGCAGCGAGCGAGGACAATAGGTGGTCAGTCGAAAGGGGTCAATACATAATTGCGAATATATGAAAAGATTTCAGGGGATAAACTTTCCAGATATTGCGTTTTTATCGATTTATCCGCAATGATCTGGTTTTTAAACCAAGTTGTCTGCCGTTTTGCGAATCGGCGGGTCGCTGTTTGTGCCCGAGCGACGGCCTCGTCCAAGCTCATTTGATCTGCGAGATGGAGGCGCAAGTCCGGGACTCCGACCGCTTTAAGAGCCGGAAGATCGCCGTCGATCCCGTCGAGACCGGCGACCTCGCTCAAGGCGCCTTGGCCGATCATTTGCTGAAATCTGTCCTCGATGGCGTGGTTTAATTCTGATCGGTCTGGCTCGATTAGTAGGGTGTGGAAGCGCCAATCGCTGTCGGGCGCGGTCTTCGCTTCGGCCTGCCAATCGGCCAGCGAACGCCCGGTCGCTTCCAGAACTTCCAGCGCTCGCATGACACGTTGGGTGTCGCCGGGATTCAATTGCATGGCGGTTTCGGGATCACGTTCGGCCAATTCGCGATAGGCGGCCTCGTTCCCGATAGTCTTGATACGTTGGCGGGTCGCGGATCGAATGTCGGCGGGAATATCCGGCATTTCCGAAAGCCCTTCAGTCAGTGCCCTAATATAGAATCCTGTGCCACCGCAGATGATCGGTAACTTGCCCGCTCCATGGGCCGCTCGGATTTCCGCGACCGCGAGCTCTCGCCAGCGTCCCGCGGAAAAAACCTCGGTGACGGACGCAATGCCGTAGAGCCGATGCGGTGCCCGCCCGAGATCCTCGTCGTCAGGACGCGCCGTCAGAATCCGCAACTCGCGATAAACCTGCATGCTATCCGCGTTGATGACTACCCCGTCAAACGTCCGCGCAATATCGAGTGCGAGCGCAGATTTTCCGCTGGCCGTCGGGCCGCAGACGATCAAGACCGGTTTTTGCGCGTTGTCAGACATCAATTGTGAAGATACAGCTTGGCGCATGAGGAACACAGTCGTAACGCTCATCGGTGCGACCGAAATCAACGCCGAATGCGTCCGTACAGTCGAGTTGGCCTTGGAGACGACCGTCGAATGGCTCGCCGAAGGCATCGCTTGCGATGCGCCGACGACGCGGTCGGTGCGCGAGGCCGAAAAGATAGTGCGCGCAGCCCTGCAGAACGCTCCCGTCGATGTGGTCGTGCAACCCGCCGAAGGCCGCCGCAAACGTCTCTTGGTGGCGGATATGGAATCCACCATTATCGAGAACGAGATGCTCGATGAATTAGCGGATGAACTTGGCTTGCGGGAGGAGGTCGCGGCGATCACCGCGCGTGCGATGCGGGGAGAATTAGATTTTGAGGGCGCGATCCGTGAGCGGGTCCAAATGCTCGCCGGCTTGGAAGAAGCGGCCCTCGCTCGGTCCGAAGCGAAAATCCGAATCATGCCGGGTGCGCCAGAATTGGTCGCGACCATGCGGGCGCATGGTGCGTATTGCGCCTTGGTGTCTGGTGGATTCGAGTATTATACGGCGAAAATTAAGGCGCGCTTGGGCTTTGATTATGATCAGGCAAACCGGTTGGAGGTTCGCGACGGGGCGCTGACCGGGGAGGTTCTCTCTCCCATTCTGGGCCGAGATGCGAAGCGGGCGGCGCTTGAGCGTCTAGCTCGGCAACAAGGTGGGACGGTTATGGAGGCGATCACCGTCGGAGACGGCGCGAATGATCTCGATATGTTGGCGGCGGCGGGTATCGGAGTGGCCTATCACGCCAAGTCGGTCGTTGCGGAGGCGACGACGGCGCGGATCGATCATGGCGACCTGACGGCTCTATTGTATATTCAGGGATACCGCCGTGCAGAATTTCGGAGCTAACCCACATACCGAAACCTTGGATCGCAGTTCTTGTCATTTTGTTGCCGCGGCCGCGGGCTGTCAAAAAGACACCCGAGTGTCCTCTCTAGACGCCACCGAACCGGCAAAGGTCGTGGAGTTGGCGCGCGCGACGCAGGTGTCGACGGAACATGCCACCGCCGATGTCGCGACATTGGAAGTGCACGACATCTTTGTCCGAGGTGAGCGAACGCGGGTTCGCGTCGAAGTGCCGGAGCGGGCGAAGGTCATTGTGGTGCTGTTCGCCGACGGTATAGGCGTCACCCGGATCACGGAATCGGGGAAACTCCAATCGGGCACCGAGAACTTCCTGATTCGGACGCGAACGTATTTTCTCCGGCGGGGTTTTATGACGGTGGTCTTCGACGGGCTGACGAATCATCCCCGCGATCTGTGCTTCGGATTTCGCCGCACGGCAGCACATGAGATGGATATCGGCGCGGTTATTGCGCATTTGCGGGGGCGTTTCGGCCTGCCGGTCTGTTTGGTGGGCACGAGCCGCGGTACCACATCGGTGGTAAGCGGTGCGTCGCAGCTGGACGTTCATCGCCCGGATGGGATTGTCCTTACATCCTTCATGCTGGCGCCCGTCACCAACGGCAACCACGTGTTTGATTTCTCGTTGGAGAAAATCAGCATCCCGGCGCTGATTACCCATCACCGAGAGGACGGTTGTGTCGCGACGCTGGCACGCGATGTGCCCCGGCTTGCCCGCGAACTCAGTAGCGCCGCACCCAAGGGTGTTAAGTTTTATGAAGGCGGCACGCTTGGCGATAACGAATGCGGGGCGCGCAGCCATCACGGATATCAAGGGATCGAGGAGCAGGTCATCGACGACATCGCGGCCTGGATCCCAAGGCATTATGAGGCGAGCATTTCCTCAAGGCAGTCGAGGCAGCTCGTCCAACCGCCATTATGTTCGTCGCGCATCTCTTCGCTGTTGAAGCGTCGCTGGGTCAAAGTCAGCTCGGTGCCCTCACCGCTCGGGCGAAAGTCTAGCTCTACGAGGGTTTCGATATCTGCGTAGCTGCCTTCTTCCCAAGCCCAGGTGAAGACAAGACGCTTCGGCGGTTCAACCTCGAGAAAGATACCTCGCGTCGTGTGGGTGCTCTCCGCACCTTTCATGATGAACTGGTAGATACCGTCGACGCGGGGGTCGTGAGCGTCAATGATCGCGTTCAAACCTTTGGGGCCCATCCATCTGGCGATGATATCGGTATCCGTCCAAGCATTGAAGACCCGGCTCGGTGCGGCATTGAAATGCCGGGTGATGATCAGTACCGGTGCCGTTTCACCGGGTGTTTCATTCAGTGTTGTCGCGTTCATCGTCTTTTACTTTTTCAGTGCTTAAATAAATTTCCAGGTTTTCCAAACTTTCATCCCAGAACCCGCGCATGTGCTCGATCCATCCGTTGGCGGTCGCGAGAGCTTCCGGGTCGACGTGGCAAAGGTGCCCGCGGCCTTGTCGCTCCCGTGTGAGTGACCTTGCTCGTTCCAGTACTTTTAAGTGTTTGGACACCGTGGGGAGCGACATCGCGTAGGGGGCTGCGATGTCATTGACCGATGTCGGGCCGGACGCCAGGTGCATTAAAATCGAGCGCCGGGTCGCATCGCCCAAGGCGGCGAAAATGGCATCGAGTTTTTGGTCTTGCTGGGTAGTGTCAAACAATCGGATGCGTCTTCGTCGACGATGGAAATTTCGTTCTTTATACTGCGCAGGAATCGAAGCGCACTGGGAGTACAGACATGTCCGATCATTTGGAGCCCCTCTTCTCGATCTCATCGAGTGGGTCGCCGATGAACCGCGTCCCTATGAAGATGTCATGGATGCATGGCGAACGTCGTGCCCGCGGTGGCCGGTGTGGGAAGATGCGGCTGATCGCGGCTACCTCATCCGCGACAAGGCGCGTTGCGACGGTCGATTGACGACAATTGTGTCCGCGACGCCGGCCGGCCGGGCTTACCTCAATCAGAACGGACGGTGCACGTGAAAGTTACCATACTCGACGACTATTTTGACACGCTGAGGACTCTCGCGTGTTTTTCCAAGCTGGACGGCCATGACGTCACGGTCTGGAACGACCATTTGCAAGAAACCGATGCTCTGGCGGCGCGTTTGGTGGACACGGAAGCGTTGGTGTTGATCCGTGAGCGCACGAAAATTCGCGCGGAGCTTCTCGAGAATCTGCCGAACCTCAAGCTCATCAGCCAGCGAAGCGTCTTTCCACATATCGATATCGAGACCTGTACCCAGCTCGGCATTGTCGTCTCGTCCGATCTGCACATGGGCACGCCTTCTTATGCCACGGCAGAGTTGACCTGGGGGTTGGTACTGGCCGCGATGCGGGAAATACCGCAACAGATGGTGTCTTTGCAGTCCGGAGGTTGGCAAATTGGAGTCGGCCGCACGGTCCGCGGTAAGACATTGGGGCTTTATGGATACGGGCGGATCGCCAAGGTGGTGGCGGAATATGCGCGTGCCTTCGGGATGAACGTGCTGGTGTGGGCACGGGAGGATTCGCGGGTACGTGCGGCGATGGACGGATATGATGTGGCCGAGAGCAAAGAAGCGTTCTTCGAGAGTTGCGATGTGCTGTCTCTGCATATGCGTTTGATCGATGCGACGCGAGGTATCGTCACGGCGGATGACCTAGCGCGCATGAAACCGAGTGCGTTGTTGGTCAATACCAGCCGCGCGCCGTTGATTGAGAAAGAAGCCTTGGTCTCCGCCCTGCGTGCGGGACGGCCTGGCATGGCGGCGGTCGACGTGTTCGAGGAAGAGCCGGTACGCGATACCGATCACCCGTTGCTCAATTTGCCGAACGTGGTGGCGACGCCGCATATCGGCTACGTGACGCGGGATGAGTACGAGCTGCAATTCTCAGATATTTTCGACCAGATTAATAGCTACGCGGCCGGAAACCCGACGAATGTCGTAAACTTGGACGTCCTCGCCAAGCGCCGTTAAGAGCGAGCTTCCGCGTCGTCGCCCCGCAGGGTGAACATCATCACGTTGGCGAGCAGCATGAAGCCTGCCAACATGTAGAAGACCTCGATCAGCCCCCAAGTATCGGCGACGATACCGCCGAGAACTGGGACTGCGGCACCGAATAAGGCCTGCATGCCGAACATTACGCTGGTGGCGGAACCACCGAGATTTGGCGGCGTGAGATCCATCATCCAACCCTGCATGACCGGACGTACCGCAAACAGCACGAAGCCCAGTACTGAAACGCCGACGATAAACAGGATATCGTTGGAGACGAAAGTAATACCGATGATAGCAATGGTCGTCGCCGTGAGGCCGGCAAATACCACCGGTCGGCGTCCAACCCGATCTGATAAAGTGCCGGCGATCATGCTGGCTGCCATACCGCCAATTTGCATCAGCATCATCGTCGTGCCCTGGCCTTCCGGGCTGAACTTCAATTCATTGACCAGATAGAGTGGCACGAACAGAACGATACCGACCTGCGCCATCCCGCGCACCGCGATGACCAACGTCAAATTCCGAATTGAAGGCACACGTGCGATCGTCATGAGCCCCGCCCCGTAGTCCCGCAAGTTCATGCCTCGACCGTCACCTCCTGCCTGCGGCGTTCGCTCGCGTGGCATCAAGGCAAAACCAATAATGCCGAGCGCGATGAACACCGGTACCGACATGGCCATTGATGCGCTCTGCCATGTCATTGCCAATAACAGCAGACCAGCAATAAAGGGGCTCAGGGCGTCCCCGAGATTGGCCCCGGTAGCGTGGACCGCGAGTACATAGCCTCGGTTCTTTGGAAAAGTCTCTGATAGAAATGCAATGCCGGGAGCGTGCCAAAGGTTGTTGGCCGCACCAACGAGCGCCACCAGAAAACAGATGATCATGAAGGACTGGACAAACCCGAACAAAAATAAGGCACCGCCGGTTCCAACAAGCGACATCATGAGGAATACAATTCGCCGACCCGTCATGTCCACAAGTGGACCGCTACTGATATTACATGCGAGCGCGCTCAAATGCATAATCATGCTGAGCAAGCCGATCTCCGTATAGGTAAGCCCGAAATCCTGTTGAATATAAGGAAACAGGAAGATCATCATCGCATGCACCCAATGGGTCGAGGCATGCCCGAAGCCGACAAGGTATATCGTGCCCTGGCCTTTGATCTTGAATGCGGAGGGAGTGTCGGCGGAGCTCACGATAAGGATATAGACCTGTTGCGGAGGAACGGCGGCAAAATCTATTTTCTCCCGACCGACGTGACTAGGGAATTCGGAGGCTTATTCAGGGTTTCGATGATTGGACAGGTCGGATCGGAGCGTTAGGCACAGGCTTCCAGCAGGTTCTCGAGTGTCGCTTCCAATGCTCGTAGATTAAAAATCTTGGGGCTGCCCCAGATAACTATCTGAGGTAACGGTTAACCCATTGTTTGATTTGGGATAATTGA
>CAXAGK010000229.1:0-6470 GCA_963968305.1 uncultured Rickettsiales bacterium
AAAGAATCCGTCTGATGTTCGTCGTAAAGCGGGTATGGAATAAGTTCTAGGAACTACCAAGGCAGCCGAGGCCGATCCACGCTAATATCCGCGCACGCCTATTGTTCTTCGTCTGCGCCGGTGTTTCATCTAAAGCATTCGAAAGTGCTTCAATAGTCTGATCGTCTTCCCCGTCCAATACTGACTTCAAGGACGTGGACATAGCTTGGGCTGTGGGGTTGGAGACTGCCTGCGTGACTTCGGCGAAGCGCCCGCGCCATACGGGTTTGTGCGCACTGCGCTCGACAGTATCCGGTTGAAGGTCAAGCCGAGACGAAAGGTCGTACAACGACGTTGTCTCCAGATCTTGCGGGAGTAACCACTGGTTTTTTGCCGTCTGGCCGATATAACGGGCGGCTTCTAAATCCGCTAATAGACTATGAATATTTGAGATTGGAGGACTGACCAGCTTTGCGAGCATGGCGGTCGATAATCCCCGGCCAGTCCGGCTCGCCACTTATAAGGCATGCAGTACAGCCAGTGCGTTACATAGCCTTGGTCGGGTTTTTCAGGCTGAATGGTTGCGGGACTGCGCTGGCCATTCCGGCATGGTGGCGCATAGTTCGGCACCTAACAGGACAACCAGCCAGGAAATATATCTCCAAATCAGAAAGATTGGGAATGTCGCGAAAGCCCCGTAAATGGTTTCGTATGTCGGAAAAGTAGTCACGTAGTAGCCGAATGATTTCTTGAGGATTTCGAATAGTAGCTCCGCCGTGAAGCCGCCGACTAAGGCGTCGCGGATTTTACGGATGTGTTCGGCATGATCAGGTAGAGAATGGCGAAACTGCCGAATTGAAACAGTAACGGCAAGAAGACTGCGAAACCGGAAAGCGGACCGGTAAACCGCTCGACACCGCTGGCTTGGGCAACAGTGAAAAGATACCCGGAAAGTGAAACGCTGGCACCCAGCAGCAGAGGGGCCAATGTCAGCACTGCCCAATAGACCAAAAGCCGTCCTATCAGGGTTCTGTTGCGCGCTGCCCGCCAAATGGCGTCGAATGCATTGCTGATGGCGAGTAGCAACATAACGGAAGTCGCGACCAAGAATACGATGCCGACAGCTGTCAGTTTTCCGGTTTGCTTGGTGAATCCGTCGAGGTGTTGAGAGACGGTCTCACCCAATTGTGGGACGACATTTTCATAAATATAAGCCTGTACCTTGATTTGCAGGTCGCCGAAGGCCGAGAAGATCGCGAAACTAATGGCAAGTAGCGGGACCAACGCCAGCAAGGAGGTATATGTAAGGCCGGCGGCTCGTACGGTGCACTGATCCAATACGAAACGTTTGGCGACATAGAGTAGGAATTCAATATTGCTTTGCCCGGCAATGACGGCACGTCGCGTCAGTGATTCGCTCAAATTCCCAACCTCATTTCCCTTTCTCTATGATAGACCGATTGGGCGGCGTTGAAAATCATGCGGCTCGTTGACCGTCGCGGCTTTCCGTGTAGGATGCAACAGAGCCGCTTCAATGGCTATTCTGGGCACTTTCAAATAATAACAACTTGGCCGACGGAGACTTAGGGATGACGGATTCGCAACCGCTTATGAAGGGCAAACGAGGCCTCATAATGGGTGTCGCGAATGACCGCTCGATAGCCTGGGGAATCGCCAAAACACTGGCTGCGCACGGTGCGGAACTTGCATTTACGTATCAGGCGGACGTTCTGAAGCGCCGGGTTCGCCCGCTCGCGGAATCGCTCGGACCGACGCTGCTTATGCAATGCGACGTGACGGATGACGCCAGTCTCGATGCGACCTTCACGGAATTGAAGAAATCTTGGGATTCGATTGATTTTGTCGTTCACGCCATCGCCTTTTCCGACAAGAACGAGCTGACCGGCAAATATCTCGACACCAGCCGCTCGAACTTTGCCGTGACTATGGATATCTCCTGCTATTCCTTCACAGCGGTGGCGCAGCGCGCGGCGGAGATGATGTCCGATGGCGGCAGCATGCTGACGCTGACTTATTACGGCGCCGAACGGGTGATGCCGCACTACAATGTCATGGGAGTGGCCAAGGCCGCGCTAGAGGCGAGCGTGCGATATTTGGCGGTGGATCTCGGCGACCGGGACATTCGCGTGAATGCGATTTCCGCCGGGCCGATCAAAACATTGGCAGCGTCTGGGATCGGCGATTTCCGCTATATCCTGAAATGGAACGAATTGAACTCGCCCTTGCGACGCAATGTCAGCCTCGATGAGGTCGGCGGCGCCGGGCTTTATCTCTTAAGTGATCTCGGCTCGGGTGTGACCGGTGAAGTGCACCATGTGGATTGTGGCTATCACACAGTCGGCATGGTTGCGGTGGACGCGGCGGAAGAGGTCAGCAAATTACTCTCCAGCATCAAACCCAAAACCTAAGTAGCCGCCATGTCGCATAACGGCTTCGGCCATCTGTTCCGCTTTACGACTTGGGGCGAAAGTCACGGCCCGGCAATTGGTTGTGTGGTCGATGGAGTACCTCCGCATCTGCCCCTATCTGAGGCCGATATTCAGATCTTTCTGGATAAGAGACGGCCGGGCCAGTCGCGCCACACGACGCAACGTCGCGAGCCAGATGAAGTGAAAATACTGTCCGGCGTGTTCGACGGAGTGACAACCGGAACGGCGTTGAGCTTGATGATCGAGAATGTCGACCAGCGTTCCCGCGATTACTCTGAAATCATGGACAAGTTCCGGCCCGGTCACGCGGATTACACCTATTGGAACAAATACGGCATTCGCGATTATCGGGGCGGCGGACGATCTTCCGCGCGTGAAACGGCGATGCGCGTAGTCGCGGGTGCGGTCGCCCGTAAAATTCTTGGTGACGGAGTTACGATCCGCGGCGCTCTGGTGCAGATTGGCGACCGGAAAGTCGACCGCGATGCCTGGAATTGGGAGGAGACTGGAAACAACGATTTTTGGTGTCCCGATGCTGATACGGCGAAGGATTGGGAAGTAATGATGGATGCGGCTCGCAAATCCGGCAGCTCCCTCGGCGCGGTCATTGAGCTCGTTGCGTCGGGCATACCCGTCGGGCTTGGCGCGCCGGTCTACGGCAAGCTCGACGCCGACCTCGCGTCTGCCATGATGAGCATCAATGCGGTAAAGGGTGTTGAGATCGGTGCGGGTTTCAGTGCGGTTGAACTATCGGGCGAGGAAAACGCCGACGAAATGCGGATGGGCAATGACGGCGAAGTTGAGTTCCTCTCGAACAGCGCCGGTGGCGTGTTGGGTGGTATTTCGACGGGCCAAGACCTGGTCGTGCGTTTCGCCGTGAAGCCCACCAGCTCGATCCTGACGCCGCGGCGCACCGTGACCAAAGATGGAGAGAACACGGAGATTTCGACGAAAGGCCGTCACGACCCATGTGTAGGCATTCGCGCCGTTCCTGTCGGCGAGGCCATGATGGCCTGCGTCCTCGCGGATCATCTGATGCGTCATAAGGCGCAATGCGGAGACGATTGATGAGTGAGCATCAAGGGTCGATCGATGCGGCGATGGCGGTGCTGGACGATTTAAGTCATAATTGATCGCCAGCGACGAGGCCGGTGTAAACCGATCTTTCAATTTTCCTCATGTTCGCTTCACTGGCGGCGGTGGCGTCAAAATTTTTTCGGAACCTGGTGACTACAAGCTCTCATATTTTCGCGAGCGTACGGAAGCGGACGGCTGGCATCGCAGTGATTGGGACCGCCGGGAAGTTATTCATGCCGGGCCCAACAAAGTTCATTTCGATACACAGTTTTTGCGCTATCGCGCGGACGGCTCGATAATCGGTTCCTATACCTCAATCTACATCACGACACTTGTCGACAGTAAATGGGTAATCCGAGCGCGTTCGCGCTACGCGCTCTATATCCTCAGCTCTTTAGGAACGAGCCTCGAATTACATCCTTCATGGCCCCATCGAGGACGCTGGAAGAGATGGTATCACCGGCACGCGGTGCCTGAGCCGTGGTTGATTTTTTGGATGTGCGTTTCTTGGAGGCGGCAGGTTTCTTGGTCTTCGCGGCTTATTTCGCCATAAGAATTCTACTTCGTTGCTCGCTGACTAACACACGTGTGTAAATCTCCACTCTCAAGCAACACGTACGGGGTAAGACAGAAACCCGCGAAACCGGGCACGTCCGCCTCGTGTATAAAGTCCATCCTGAGAAAGCTTCGGGAATCGTTCGACCAAGCGCTTTATCGCAATGCGGCCCTCAAGGCGTGCCAGACTCATACCCGCACAAGCATGGGCCCCGGTGGCAAAGGCTAGGTGCCGGTTCGGACGGCGTTCGGTATCCAGGCGTTCGGGGTCAGGGAACTGCGACGGGTCGCGATTGGCCGCACCGATGCACAGGTGGATATAGGTGCCCTCCGGCATCTCGATCCCGCCGACGATTGTATCACGTGTGACGCGCCGGTTACCGAGTTGGTTCGAACTCTCGAAGCGTAGAAATTCCTCGACCGCAGTGTCGATCGAATCCGGGTCTGTCTTTAGTTTATCGAACGCATTTGGATTTTCAAAAAGCGCAGCGACGCCATTGCCAATCAGGTTTGTTGTCGTCTCATGCCCTGCGTTTAGAATGAAGATGCAGTTCTGGATCAGCTCCACGTCGCTCAGTTTGTCGCCATCAGGGGAGCTCGCGATCAGGCGCGCCATCACATCGTCCGTGTATTGATTTGGGTTCTTTCTACGGTCGTCGATGAGATTGGCGAGGTAGTCGGCGAAAGCCGCCACCGCATTGTTACCGCGTTCCACAACCTGCGGCGGCGTGACCGGCTCCAACGCACCCAAAATGGCAAGCGACCATTCCCGCAGTGATCCTCGGTCCGCGTGCGGTACGCCGAGCATATTGCCGACAACTTCTACCGGGATGGCCGACGCGTAATCCGAGATTAGGTCGAAATGCCCTTTCTCCTCGGCCGCATCGAGCAGACGTTCGATAAGGGCTAACAGGTCAGGTTCGAGCTCCCGCAAGGCGCGCGGTGTGAAGGCCGGTGAGATCAGGCTCCGCACGCGCGTGTGTAATGGCGGATCGTTGAAGACGAGGCTCGTTGTGTGATGCTGATAGAGGGGACTGTCCGTCCCATATTTCGGCCCGAACTCCCGCGTCTTGTCGGAACTGAATTCTGCTCCTTTATAGACCTCGGCCAGATCGTCATAGCGGGTCAGGAAGTAGCTTCCGTCCGGGCAGCGATGAACCGGGTCCAGCTCGCGGAGGAGCTTATAGGCGGGGTAGGGGTCGTCGAGAAAATTCGCATGAAGTGATAATGGATCGAAGGCGGTGACCTTTTCCGCGTCCGAACGCGGATCATCTATATTGCCGCCCCAGGGTGTGATGCCGTCAACCATTCCTCATTTCCGATTCCGGCTAGTTGCGCAGCCGTCTCACCCTAGCCCTCTCCAACAGGGGGAGAGGGAATTCTATCTAGCCGCTCAGTAACGTCCCCTCTCCCTTCGTGGGAGAGGGTTAGGGGATCTATCTTTACTCCGCCGCGTCTTTTACCGATGCTGCCGCTTCGCGCTCTGCGAGTTTGGTGAAGCCGTCGCGTGTTTGCGGTAGTTTTTTGTCGAGGATACGTGTCGCCACCACAGTGCGGAGAATCTGCGCGGTGCCGCCGCCGATCGAGAACATCCGACCGTCGCGGCAGAAACGCTCCATCGGGCGTCGTCGGGAATACCCCGTGGCGCCGAACAATTGCAGGGCATCATTTGTCACCTTCAGCGCCATATCGGCTGCGACGATCTTCGCCTTCGCCGCTTCTGTCGCGTCCGGGAAGCCGTCGCCCGCACTGGCGGCAGCGCGGTAGAGCATTAGCTGCGCGCAGTCGATCTGGATCGCCATGTCGGCCAGCATCCATTGCAGGCCCTGAAATTCATAAATCGGACGTCCAAACTGCTCGCGCTCCTGCACGTATTCCAGCGCATGTTGATACGCACCCTGCGCGATGCCGAGCGCCATGGTACCAGCACCAACGCGCTGTGAATTATAGGCGTTCATCAGGTCGGCAAAGCCTTTGCGCAATCCGCGTGGCGGCATCACCAACGCATCCTCGTCGACTTCCATGTCCTGCATGATTACTTCGGCTTCGGGTATTCCGCGCAAGCCCATGGTGGGCTCGCGGTTGCCGATGCTGAGGCCCGGTGTTACGTCGCGCACAGCGAGGAATCCGCCAATGCCTTGCTCCTCGCCACTTTCGTCGAAGACGCGGGCGAAGATGAGGTGCAATCGGGATGCCCCGGCACCGGTGATCCAGTGTTTCTTGCCGTTCAGTATGTATTTGTCGTCCTTTTTGTCGGCGCGAGTCGTCATCTCGGTCGCGGCACTGCCGGCGTCGGGCTCGGTAATGCAGATCGCGGGTTTATCGCCGTTTAAGACGAACTCCGCCGCCATCTTTTTTTGTTCTTCGGTGCCGTATTTCATCACAGTTGAAATCGCACCCATATTGCTC
>CAXAGK010000230.1:0-6467 GCA_963968305.1 uncultured Rickettsiales bacterium
AATCCTGGGCGGATAGCCGCATCGCCGGCTCGCCGCGTGGCGCGGCCGAGCCGGGCGAGACCGTCGCTTAGATCGCCAAGGCGCGGAACTGTGATGAGCTGGATGCGGTCTTTGACATCATCATTGCCGACAAAGGGGCGACCCGCATTCTCGTGCGCTGCATGTCGGAGGACGATGTCCAGCGCATTGCGTCCGAGCCGACCGCGACGGTGGGGTCGGATGGCCCCTGCGTCTCGCCCTATGGCGTCACCGGACAGGGGAAGCCACACCCGCGCCTCTACGGCACGTTCCCGCGCTTGATCGGGCATTATGCACGTGATCTCGGTCTGCTCACCTTGCCGCAGGCCATTCACAAGATGACCGGTATGGCGGCGACGGCACTCGGCATGGTCCACCGAGGTGTTCTGCGCGAAGGCTATGCAGCGGATGTTGTTGTGTTCGATGCTGAGGAGATCATCGACGAGGCGACCTTCGACGAGCCCCACACCTATCCGAGTGGCATCGCGGCGGTGATCGTCAACGGGCGATTGGTGATTGACGGGGAGACGCATACGGAAGCTTTGCCGGGGCAGCTCCTACGACGCCGGGGCCACGAGCTTTGGTAGCCTCGCCTTCGCGGGAATGACGGGTTCTACTTACGTTGTTTTGTGCAACGACCTCGATATCGACCGAATTCGACAAGAAATCCTTGTGGCGGTCTTGGTCTCACGGGTCCATCCGTCTACTTTCTTCCCAGACAAGGAACCCGGTCCCGAACGGGAGAGGACAGAACAATATGAATGCCCGCGTCGACACCTCGCCGAAAGTGGCGGACGAAGTTAAAACCACGACCTGTTACATGTGCGCCTGCCGCTGCGGCATTAAGGTGCATCTGAAGGACGGTAAAGTTCGTTACATTCAGGGAAATCCCGACCACCCAGTGAACAAGGGCGTGCTCTGCGCGAAAGGTTCGGCGGGCATCATGCAGCAATACTCACCTGCACGGCTCTCTAAGCCGCTGTTGCGGGTCGGCGAGCGAGGCTCCGGCGAATTCAAGGAGATCGAGTGGTCGGAAGCGATCCAGACTGCCATTGATTGGCTGAAGCCGATCCGTGAGGAAGACCCGAGTAAGCTCGCGTTTTTCACTGGGCGGGATCAAAGCCAGGCGCTGACCGGTTGGTGGGCGACGCAATTCGGCACGCCGAACTATGCGGCGCATGGCGGCTTTTGTTCAGTTAATATGGCGACCGGCGGTATATATTCCATCGGTGGCTCGTTCTGGGAATTCGGCGAGCCCGACTGGGAACGCACCAAATATCTCATGATGTTCGGCGTAGCCGAGGATCACGACAGCAATCCGATCAAGACCGGCCTCGGCAAGGTAAAAGCCAACGGCGCGAAGTTCGTCTCGGTCAATCCGGTGCGCACGGGCTACTCCGCCATCGCGGACGAATGGGTTGGCATCGCTCCCGGCTCCGATGGGTTGTTCGCGCTGGCCATTGTGCATGAATTACTGAAGGCCGGTAAAGTCGATTTGCCCTACCTTGTGCGGTACACGAACTCTCCTTGGTTGGTCGTGCAAAATCTGGGCGGCGCCGATGACGGGATGTTCGCGCGCGACGACGACGGCAATCCGTTGTGCTGGGATCAGGAAACGCAAAGTGCCACCAGCGCTCTGCGCCCGGATGTCTCACCAGCGATGAAGGGCGAGTTCACCTTGCCGGACGGTCGGGTTGCGAAACCAGTCTTCCATATCCTGGCGGAGCGTTATCTGCGCGAGGAATACTCCCCGGCTAACGTCGCTGGGCGTACCGGTATACCGGCTGAAACGATCCGCAGACTTGCCGCTGAGATCGCTCATGTTGCGTTCGAGGAAGAAGTGGTCATCGACCAACCGTGGACCGATTGGGCCGGACGCCAGCACATGCAGATGGTGGGGCGCCCCGTTGCGTTCCACGCTATGCGTGGCATCTCCGCTCATTCCAACGGCTTCCACACCTGCCGCGCCTTGCATCTGGTGCAGATGCTGATCGGCAGTATCGATGTGCCGGGCGGTTTCCGCTATAAGCCGCCGTTCCCGCGGTCGGCGCCCTTTGGCCCGACACCGGGCGGCAAGCCAGGTACAGTCGAAGCCGGTAAACCCATGGGTGGCCCGCCGCTGGGGTTCCCACGCGGCCCTGAGGATTTGGTGGTCGATGCGGACGGAAATCCGTTGCGGATCGACAAGGCGTTCTCTTGGGATGCGCCGCTCGCGTGTCACGGCATGATGCACACGGTCATCACGAACGCTTATAATGGCGATCCGTATCCGATCGATGTGCTGTTCATGTTCATGGCGAATATGGGGTGGAACTCCTCGATGAATACGAGCGATACCATCGATATGCTCACCGCCAAGGGCGAGGACGGCGATTACAAGATTCCGAAGATCATCTATTCCGATGCCTATTTCTCAGAGACGGTGCCCTATGCGGATTTGATCTTGCCGGACACGACCTATCTCGAGCGATGGGATGCGATCTCAATGCTCGACCGACCGATATCGGGGTCCGAAGGGGCGGCGGATTCTATCCGCCAGCCGGTAGTCAAATTGGACCGCGACGTCCGCCAGTTCCAGGAAGTACTGCTTGAGATCGGTGTCGGCCTTGGCTTGCCGGGTATGACCAACGAGGACGGCAGCGCCAAATTCCCGGGCGGTTATGCCGACTACATCGTCAACCACGAGCGCACACCAGGCGTCGGCACGCTGATGGGGTGGCGTGGCGAGGACGGAATGCAGTCGGGGAAGGGTGCTCCGAACGCGAATCAGCTCGAGAAATATATCGCGAACGGGTGCTTCTGGCGTCACGAGTTGGAGCCCAATCAGCTCTACTTCAAGCACGCGAATAAGGATTACTTGGAGCTCTCCGCGAAACTCGGTTTCAACCCTACCGCTGATCCGGTCATCCTGCAGCTCTACAGCGAGCCGATGCAGAAGTTCCGATTGGCGGCGCGCGGTCATGGCGATATTCAACCGCCAGAGCAGCACCGCTCTCGGGTCGATGCCTATTTCGACCCGTTGCCGATTTGGTACGCGCCGTTCGAGGACGAGGTGATCGACGAAGCGGAATTCCCACTGCATGCGATCACCCAGCGCCCCGCCGCGATGTATCACTCTTGGGGCTCGATGAACGCCTGGTTGCGGCAAATCCACGGCTGGAACCCGCTCTATATTCCACGTGAATTAGCGGCGTCGAAAGGGATCGAGACCGGCGATTGGGTCTATCTCAAAAGCCGTCACGGCAGGATCAAGGCGATTGCCCGCGTCATGGACGGGGTCAATAGCCGCACGGTCTGGACCTGGAACGCCATCGGTAAGCGCAAGGGTGCGTGGAACTTGGCGGAAGATGCCGAGGAATCGAACAAGGGTTTCCTGATGAACCATCTGATCGACGATCTGCTGCCGGCGCGCGAGAACGGCTATCGCTATGCCTGTGCCGATCCGGTGACGGGGCAGGCAGCTTGGTACGATCTGCGGGTCAGCCTGGAGAAGGCTCCGGCGGAAGCAGGTGTTACTGAACCACAATTCCCGGCCTTGCCGATCGTCCCAGGTGTAGTGCCGAGACCGGATACGGTGAGGTATGGCGCACCTGATGGCGCCAACACGGGAGGAGACGACTGATGACATCACTTCCCCAACAACGCAGCGAAAAACGCCTCGGCCTCGTTATCGATCTCGACACATGCGTTGGCTGTCATGCCTGCGTGGTGAATTGTAAGGAATGGAATACCAGTGGCCATCCGGCTCCGCTGTCCGACCAGAACGCCTATGGTGCGAACCCGAGCGGAGCCTGGCTCAATCGCGTTCATGCCTTTGAGACGGGCGACGGTGACGATGGGCGGACTGTCTATTTCCCGAAATCCTGCCTCCATTGCGAGAACGCCCAATGCGTCACCGTCTGTCCGACAGGAGCCTCCTATAAGCGCGATGAAGACGGCATCGTGCTCGTCGATGAGGATATGTGCATCGGCTGCGGCCTGTGCGCCTGGGCTTGTCCGTATGGCGCTCGGGAATTGGATGCCTCGGAAGGGGTGATGAAGAAATGCACCCTCTGTGTCGACCGCATTTACAACGACAACATCCCGCAGGCCGAGCGGGTCCCGGCCTGTGTCTCGACATGTCCCGCCAATGCCCGCCACTTCGGCGATTTCGCCGATCCTAAATCCAATGTCTCGAAGCTCGTGGCGTTACGGGGCGGCATGGATCTGATGCCGGAGATGGGCTACCAGCCAACCAACAAATACTTGCCGCCGCGACCTTCGAAAAAACAAGCATCGGATATCGGAGCGCCGGAACGCCTGGAAGAGATCAAGCCCGAGGGTGGTTTCCTCGGCTGGGTCGACCAGATGCTGTCGCGCTAAGGGGAGGACAATACAATGCATCCAGCTTCATCAGTTATCCTCTTCACCACATCGTCAGGCGCGGGCTATGGCCTGCTTTTCCTGATCGCGTTGGCGGCGCCGCACGGCATGCTGCCGCTTGATATGTGGTTCGGCGTTATCTCCATAGGATTGGCGTTGGTCTTGATCACGATCGGGCTGCTGAGCTCGACCTTCCATCTTGCGCATCCGGAACGCGCCTGGCGGGCGATGAGCCAATGGCGCTCATCCTGGCTGTCGCGCGAAGGTGTCGCCGCACTCTTCACCTATATTCCGGCGGTCCTGTATGCGGGCTCTTGGGTTTTCCTCGAGGAGACGCGGGGCAGTTGGCCCGGATTGATCGCGGCGCTGGCGTGTGTCGGCGCGATCGCGACCGTGTTCTGCACCGGCCAGATTTACGCGAGCCTGCAGACAATCCGGCAATGGAACCACGCGCTGACGATACCGGTCTACCTCGTGTTCGCGCTGGCATCGGGTGCCTTATTCCTCAACGTTTTGATCAGAGGTTTCGGCGGGGCGGAGCAATGGTGCGATATACTAGTGATCCTCTCCCTTGTCGCCGCCTGGGCGCTCAAGGGTAGCTACTGGCGCGGTATCGATACCGCACGAGAACTGCACACGGTAGAGACGGCGACAGGGCTCGGCGCGCTTGGCAAGGTCCGCCTCATGGACCCGCCGCATTCGTCCGAGAACTACCTGATGCGTGAGATGGGCTTTAAGATCGCCCGCAAGCACGCCCAGCGCCTGCGTCGAATCGCGCAAATGCTTGGCCTCTTCCTGCCCCTCGTCGCGACCGCGGTGATGCTGCAGGCGGACGGCGGCCTCGGTATTCTGCTGGCGGTGATTGCATTGGTGTCCGGCATGATCGGGATCGCGCTCGAACGCTGGCTGTTCTTCGCTCAAGCCAAACACACGGTGCAGCTCTATTATGGTGAAGCGGCGGCATAAGACTATTTAGGGAACTGTTCCTAAATAACTGCATTGACGCGGACCGATCTCTGGGTATCTTGTCCTCACCCATGACAGACCGCATCCTCATCGTTGATTTCGGCAGCCAGGTGACTCAGCTCATCGCGCGCCGCGTGCGGGAAAGCGGTGTCTATTGCGAAATTCATCCCTTCAATAAAGTCACGGAAGACAGCATTCGGGCATTCGACCCGAAGGCGGTGATTCTGTCCGGTGGCCCAGCCTCGGTCCATGCGACGGATACACCGCGCGCACCCGAAACCCTGTTCGATATGGGATTGCCGGTGCTCGGCATCTGCTACGGCGAGATGACTATGTGCGCACAATTGGGTGGTGACGTGGTGGAGACGACCGAGCGCGAGTTCGGGCGCGCCTTCGTCGACGTGGCGGAGGATTGCCCGCTCTATCAGGGTGTGTGGAAGCCTGGCGAGAAGCATCAGGTCTGGATGAGCCATGGCGACAAGATCGTTGACATACCCGAAGGTTTTCGTGCGGTCGCGTCCTCCGACAGCTCCCCCTTCGCGGTGATCGCACATGAGAGCAAGCCGTTCTACGGCGTGCAGTTCCACCCGGAAGTGGTCCACACCCCGGACGGTAGCAAGCTACTCGCCAATTTCGTCCACAAGATCGCGGGTTGCGCCGGTGACTGGACGATGGCGAATTTCCGCGAGGAGGAAATTGCCAAGATCAGGGCCCAGGTCGGCGACGGCAATGTTATCTGCGGCCTATCTGGTGGCGTCGATTCTTCGGTCGCCGCGGTGTTAATTCATGAAGCCATCGGTGACCAGCTCACCTGTATTTTTATCGACCACGGTTTGTTGCGCATGGGCGAGGCCGAGCAGGTGGTCCAGAACTTCCGCGACCAATTCAACATCAAGCTGGTGTACCGGAACGCGAGTGACATCTTCATCGACGAGCTGGAAGGCAAGGACGACCCGGAAGAGAAGCGCAAGATCATCGGCCGCTTGTTCATCGAGGTCTTCGAGGAAGAAGCGGCGAAGATTGGCGGGGCCAATTTTCTGGCCCAGGGCACGCTCTATCCCGACGTCATCGAATCAGTCTCCTTCACCGGCGGGCCGAGCGTCACCATCAAGTCGCACCAC
>CAXAGK010000231.1:0-6452 GCA_963968305.1 uncultured Rickettsiales bacterium
ATGAGAGGGAGAGGAACTTATGACCATTCGTCGTATGATCGCCGCGTTGTCGATGGCGCTCGCCGCCACTACCTTCGCCGCCAGTGAAACCTGGGCAGAGTCGCCGCATGCGCTGGGTCTCGTCGCCACCGCCGAGCCGGCGCCGATGCATTGCCAGGACGTTCTCTGCACCGGTCTGTTCCGATCCCATGTTCTGAGTTTGCGGGAAGCCTCATACTTTAAGTAAAGTTGGGCATAACCTCTTCCGCGAACATGTGCATACAGCGTTGCATCTTGCCCTGATCAAGGCCGGCTTTGCCGAAGTTGCACCGGATCGAGTTGATGCCTAAGCCACGTAGTACCTCGATCCGCTCACTCACGACTTCGGGTGTGCCGACCAGGGGCAGAATGCCGATCTCGCGCGCCTTCTCTCCGCCCACCACGCGATCCTTGTCGCGGTGCGTCCAGCGGTTGTAGCCATCCGGCACGGCCCCTGATGCATCTCTGGGATTTCCAATGCGGTGAAATTCGGCGTTGATGACATCTTCGAGCCCAGCGATATCGTTCTCGGCTTCCTCCATCGTCGGCGCCACATAGACGTCTTGCGCCGCGCCGAGGTTGATGTGTTCGTGGGGGTGACCGTAATACTCCATTCTCTCGTGCCACATCTCGAGCACCTGCGGGACCTGGCCCATGACGGCGGTTGGCCCGCCGACCATAATCGGCATCGCCTTTGAAGCCGCAAAGTCGACGCTTTCCGGGCTGGTGCTGACGGCGATGTGCATCGGGATCGGCTTTTGCACGGGCTTCGGCAGGACGTTCAGGTCCTCGACGTCGATGAATTCACCTTTGAAGGTCAGTGGCTCGTCCTTCCAGCACCCGTGAATGACGTCGACATATTCGCGAAAGCGCGCCCGCGCTTCCGTGATGTCGACATTCATGCCATTGAACTCGAGCGCCTGATAGCCGGCGCCAACGCCAAGCGTCAGCCGGCCGCCCGATAAGATGTCGATCGTCGCCGCCTCTTCCGCCACTTGAATCGGGCTGCGCCAGGGGAGGACAACGATGGCGGTTCCGATGCGCGCGTTCTTGGTCCGTTGCGCGACGTTGCCGAGTATCGAAAAGATACCGGCGACAAGCCCATGCCGGGAGAAATGATGCTCGCCAATCCAAATCTCGTCGATGCCAAGCGTATCTCCCAGCTCAATCTTTGCCATGACGGCCTCGATGCTCTGCTGGGGCGTCTGGTCCTGATGCCAGCGGATGATTTCGAATTGGCCGAACTGCATGATGTTCTCCTGTCGTCGGGACGTGACGGAATGATGAAAACGTATTGGCAAGAGTGTTCGCCTGCAGCCATCAGACAAGACTAAAATTTGAACAGGTTACTCAACACTTAAGCCCAGTTCGCTGCCTTATCGGGGATTTGTCGACCCCAGTCGTGACCGCATTTATTGCTCGGTGCGCTCCCCAGCGCGCCATGCAATCGTCTCACCCGCGTGGAACGGCACGACGCTGAGGTCGCCCCCCGTCACTGCTTCGGGCACGGCATGTGCCTCGCGGTGCAAGGTGATGGTGCCTTCGTTGAGCGGCAGGCCGTAGAAGCGCGGCCCGAACTCCGAGGCAAAGCCCTCCAGGCGGTCGAGCGCCCCTTCCTCATCGAAGGTGAGGACGTAACTTTCCAACGCCGCGGGTGCGCAGAAGATGCCGGCACAGCCGCAGGCGTTTTCCTTGTCTTGCTTTAGGTGCGGTGCGGAATCGGTGCCGAGAAAGAATTTCGGATCGCCCGAAGTCGCGGCTTGGCGCAGCGCGGTGCGATGATGTCGGCGTTTCGCGACCGGCAAGCAGTATGCATGCGGCCGCATCCCGCCGTCGAACATGTCATTGCGGTCGATGCGCAGATGATGAGGCGTGATGGTGGCTGCGACGGTCGGCCCGGCGGCTTGGACAAACTCTACGGCGTTGGCTGTGGTAATGTGCTCTAGAACCACTTTCAGTTCGGGGAAATCGCGGAGCAACGGTGCCAGGACGTTCTCGAGGAATGCGGCCTCTCGGTCGAAGATGTCGATGTCAGGCGAGGTCATTTCGCCGTGGATCAGCACCGGCATGCCGATTGATTGCATGCGCTCCAGCACCGGTCGAATGTTGGCCACGTCGGTGACACCCGCATCGGAATTGGTCGTCGCCCCCGCCGGATAAAGCTTACAGGCAGCGAAGACGCCGTTCTCGTATCCGGTTGCGACTTCCTCCGCATCGATCGTGTCGGTGAGATAAGCGGTCATCAATGGCGTGAAATTACGGCCCGGTGGCAATGCGCTGAGGATGCGATCGCGATATGCTTGCGCCGCGGCGATCGTCGTCACCGGAGGTACCAGGTTGGGCATGATGATGGCCCGTGCGAATTGGCGCGCTGAGAAATCAGCGATGAGGTCCAGCATGGCGTCGTCGCGCAGATGGAGATGCCAGTCGTCCGGTTCCCGAATGGTGAGATATGTGGCGCTTTGATCTGGGTCGATCTCGACCGTCGCGGGTGTCGGCATGGATAGGCTCCTATGATGCCGCACAGAATTGGACGAAGCTACACGACAGCGGCTGGTATTTTATTATCGCTCTACAACAATCCTGTTATTATTGTCTATGCTGAAAGTGGATGCCGGGAGATGATCAGGCACTGGATTTTGCTTCCAACACATCGAAAGTTTATACTGGCGAGACGCAATCTAGTGGGAGCATCGGAGCATGAGCGACAAGTTTGATTTGGTCATTCGCGGCGGTACGGTAGTTGACGGCACAGGTGGTCCGGCGCGGGAGGCCGATGTTGCGATTTTCGACGGCCAGATTACGAAAGTCGGCAAGGTGAGTGCGTCCGGGCTTGAGGAAATCGACGCCAAGGATCGGCTCGTGATACCGGGCTTCGTCGACGTTCATACCCACTACGATGCGCAAGTGACCTGGGCGAACCAGATTTTGCCGTCGTCCTGCAATGGGGTGACGACGGTGCTGATGGGCAATTGCGGTGTCGGATTCGCGCCGGTCCGCCCCGAACATCACGACATGCTGATCAGCCTGATGGAGGGGGTGGAGGACATACCCGAGGTGGTGATGAAGGAAGGCTTGCCTTGGAACTGGGCGAGCTTTCCGGACTACCTCGATTCACTGGAAGGCAATAAGTACGACGTGGATGTGGCGACCCAAGTGCCGCATGCGGCTCTGCGTGTCTTCGTTATGGGTGAGCGCGGCGCCAATCGGGAAGAGGCGACGGCGGAAGATCGGGCGGAGATGGCGCGGCTTGCGGCGGAGGGAATGCGCGCCGGGGCGTTCGGGTTTTCTACATCGCGTCTATTGCAGCACCGCACGGCGGAGGGCGAGCCGATCCCTTCCTATGGCGCGGCGCAGGAGGAACTTCTGGAGATTGCTGACGCGTTGGCCGATGTGGGCCGAGGGTGGATTCAGACCGTGGGTGATTTCGAAGATGCGATTGACGCGGAGTTCGAGTTGCGTCGCCAGTTGGCCAAACGCTCCGGTATGCCTCTGACGATGACGCTGCTACAGAAAGAGTCGCGGCCGGACGAATGGCGCGATTTGCTGGGCCGTATTGAAGAAGCCAATGCGGAAGGATTGAAAATCACGGCGCAAGTACGCGGCCGCCCGACCAGCGTTCTGCTGGGCTTCGAATTATCGATCAATCCGTTCAGCGCGTGCCCCAGCTGGGCGCAAGTGAAGGACTTGGATTTCGATGCACGGATGGTGGCATTGCATGATCCGGCGCTGCGTGCCCGTTTGGTCTCCGAACCTTGCGGGGATATCGTACGCAAGCGTCGCTTCCAGCAATGGGATCGCATCTTCCCCTTTGGTGATCCGCCGCAATATGAACCGGATCCGGAAACCAGCGTCGGCAAACAGGCGGAACGTCTGGGTGTCTCGCCAGCGGAACTAGCCTACGACCTGATGTTGGAGGAGGGAGGCCGCGCCATCCTCTACCGGCCAACAACGAACTACGCCAATGGCGATCTGGGGGTTGTGCATGAGATGCTGGATCACCCAGACACTTTGATCGGACTTGGTGACGGGGGCGCGCATGTGGGTGTGATGTGCGATGCGACCGATATGGCGCATACGATAAGCTACTGGACGAGGGATCGGACGCGCGGTCCAAAACACCGACTGGAAGACATGGTGCGCCGACTTTCATCGAACAATGCCGAGGCGATCGGCCTCACCGATCGCGGCCGGATCGAGGTGGGGTTGCGCGCGGACATCAACATCGTCGACTACGATGCGATGATCCTGCCGTCGCCGCAGGTCCATTACGATCTGCCTGCGGGCGGCAAGCGCCTGTTGCAACAGATGAGGGGCATAGACGCCACATTGCTGGCGGGGCAGCCCGTTTGGCGCAATGGCGAAGCGACCGGCGCCCTGCCGGGTCGCCTTCTGCGGAGTGGCACTTAGGCGAAAGCCAATGACGACCGGCCTGATATATCTGGAGCACGAGCTTATGCCTTTGGCGTGACTGCCTCAACTCTCGTTTCGAAATGCCCCATGTGCGCCGTCTTCCATTGGCGCGATGTCGAGTGCGCGGTGCAACCGCCCAAGCGCGATGAAGGCACCGGTCACGAGCCCGAGTTCAATAATCTCCGCGTCGGTAAAAAGCGTGCGGAGATTTATCATGAACGCGTCGTCCATCGTGTCGTGCGCGACCGCCATCCGTTCCGCGAAATCGAGCGCAGCCGACTCACGGGGCGACTGCTTGGCCTCATCGGATAGTTTTTCGAAAAGCGTATCATACTCACCTGGCTCCCTTCCCGAGGGTGCGCGGCTGAGCTTTCAGCGCTGGCAGTCGTTTAGTTCGGCGACCCGCAGCCGGACCAATTCCTTCAGTGCGAACGGCAACAGGCCCTCGAATTTGGCAGGCAGATAGAAATCGAGAAAGCCCTTGAACAGGGATGGGTTGTGGCCGTAGACGCCGAACATCTCATCCCCGCCCGTCGCCTGCATCATTTTGCGAAGGTCGGGATCGTCGACCGTCTCCGCCGGGAGAACTTCAAGTCGCGCCATGGGTTCCTCCTAAACTGTTGAAGAAATTGATCGGTCCTTACGCAGTGGCCCACTTTGACAGTTAGGGCGGGATGGGTCTCGGGTCCATCGGGGCGACATTTCAGTGGCCTTAACCGACCTTTCATCGTGGTTCGTTTGTCACAACGGTTCCCGCTTGTTAAACTGTTGAACGTCATCAGTTGGGCGACAGGTCGTGCAAGCGGCTTTTCAAATGTGGTGGTCGTCCAGGCGGGAGCGCGTCGGAGGGAACTCCGCTACCCTAATACGGGTGGATAAGAGCAAAAACGAAAACGCGTCATGAGGGCTAGAGTTCGTCGATCGCTAGATCGACGTTGGCCCCGTTAGTTCCGCCAAAACCAAATACCATTGTATGCGGTGAAGTTCGTCCTGTGGATGGAATTCGCACTGCACAAAATTCGGCTCTGCAGGACTAAAACCTTGTAGCTGTGGGGTCCGATGGCTGTGTCTCGCCAACACTCGGGCGAGTCCCAAGCTATCGAGCATGGAGGAGGAAACGTTAAAATGAGTCAGAAACCGGACGCGGTAGTAGTAGCCGAAGAGTACTATGATAGCTCGCCAGCAGTGGCGTTTTACAAGAATGTGTGGGGCGGAGAAGACATCCACATCGGTCTCTATCATTCAGAGGATGAAGACATTGGCGCGGCGAGCCGACGCACCGTCGTGAATATGGCGCAGCGCCTACTACCCCTGGGACAGGACTCGAATGTAATTGATTTGGGTGCAGGCTTTGGCGGAACAGCGCGTTATCTCGCGTCAAACTTCGGTTGCAACGTGACCTGCGTGAACGTGAGTGAGGCGCAGAACGCGCTAAACCGTGAAATGAACGACGAAGCCGGGCTCGCGGACAAGATCAATGTCGTCCACGGAAGTTTCGAAGAAGTGCCGCAACCAGATGAATTCTACGATGTCGCTTGGTCGCAAGACGCCATATTGCATAGCGCCAATCGCGAGAGTGTACTGGACGAAGTCCAAAGGCTCTTAAAGCCGGAAGGCGAGTTTATCTTCACCGATCCGATGCAAAGCGAGAATTGCCCTCCCGAAGTCTTACAACCGATCTTGGATCGCATTCATCTGGAGACGCTTGGCTCGGTTGAGTTTTACAAGACCAATCTGGAAAACCGTGGATTTGCCGAGTTGGATACGATCGAGCGGCTCGATGATATGCGAACCCACTACGCTCGGGTTGAAGAAGAACTGCGCGAAAGCTATGACGAAATTTGCGAGCTATCGGGCACGGAATATGTCGAGAATATGCTGCGCGGCCTGGGCCACTGGGTCGATGGTGCGGATAGAGGGCACCTCGCATGGGGGATCATGCATTTTCAGAAAAATACCGGCGAGGCCGCCATTGCAGAAAGTTAATACATTCGACCGGTAAACGGCGCTGAATTTAAAAA
>CAXAGK010000232.1:0-6420 GCA_963968305.1 uncultured Rickettsiales bacterium
CCCTACGCGCGCTCCGCTTGCCTTTCCAATCTCCACCAATTTCAGCGAGGCCTCGAAGGCTTTCGTCAAAGCGTCGAAATCCTGTATCTGGAATACGACTATTTCCGCCTGCCCCCATACATCTCTCTGTGCGGTCTCGGAAGCGGCCCGTTGCGTCCAAATTGGTCGCGTCTGCTCACACACCTCGGAAGCGGTATCGGCGAAGCTGGAATTCTTTGGTAGCTCGGTCGATACCGATGGACGGCTTGTTAAATTTGCCAAACGATTTCGCGCCAAGGTGGCGAAAGAGCCTTTTGAATATTGGCCCAAATACGCCTGAAAATCTGCTTCGTCAGTGCTTTTTTGGATCGACTGTCAGTACACAATTTCCGGTGAAGCGGTCCCTTGCTGTGATGGTGTTCGCTTGGGTGACGCCGACGCCAGTTGGAAGACGAAGTCGCCCTTGTCGTAGCGCTTGTCCTGAAGCTTCCCGTAGCGGGGGGCTGCCGGTCGTTCGTGACGTTCGACATCTTAGAATCGAGAAAGGCACCGAGCTCGCTCGCGGTAAGGTACCCGTCCGCGTTCGGGTCCGCCCGACGTAGGCCGGCGAGTGCTTCGACGAACAGGTCCGCGAAGGTGCCGTTATCCGCGACCGTCTGTCCGGCATCGCCTGAGGTTAAGAACTGTCGCACCGGTTGTGTGGTGATCCGCGTGATCTGCGGCGATGTGTCGTTGGCCCGCGCGACGTTAAAGCTTGTCCCGGCGCAACATGAGTTGAATATCGTGAAGACGTGATTCGATTCCGCCAGGCGCACGAACTCCCCAAACTGTCGAAGAGATAGTGCGGTCGAGAGAAATTTCTTTCGCTTGTCTGGCGAAGTGCCGTCGATCGCCACAAGATATCCTTCGCCATCTTCCGTGTGTCCGTGTCCTGCATACCAAATGAATAGCCGCGCGTCGGGATCATCACCTTTATTCAGAAAGAAATTCTTAAAAAGCCCTTCCAGCTCAACGGCCTCCAGGTTCGTCTTCAGCGTCACCTCAAAGCCGCGTGCTTTTAGCGCCTTTGCTACCTTTCGGGCATCGTTACGGGCTTGGCCAAGCCGCGCCCAACCATCGCGGTAACTATCGTTGCCGTTCAACAGTGCGTAGGACTTGGAGTAAAGCTCAATCGCCTCGACGACGGGTGGGTCTTGCGCCTCGGATGCGGCAATTGCACAGAGTGCCCGCGCGTCTCTGCTGCGACTGCCGCACCGGAGAGCAGCAACCCTATTCCGAAGATGAAGATACCGAAGCGCATGTTTTCTCCCGTAGCGCTTATGGAAGAGCGAAGCGTGTAATCCGATAGTTGCCGAGGCCTCCTGTCCGGTCAACCGTGGCGGCTATCGCAAACAGCTAAAGACATTTTGTCCAGAGCGTGGTAAGCTTCGATCCCGTTCTTTGACACGTGAGGAGTAAATCGATCGGCCAGCGGCGTTCGCCCCAAGGGCCAATAGCCCTGGCGGACCGAAAATGCAGTGTCATATTACCGCAAAACCTACGGTGCAAGGGGTCGTTCCGCGTTTATTTGATGTGCGCGCGGTTCTACTCGATCGGGATGAAGAGCGAGTGGCGCAGTTTGCCGCCGACCGATTTCGAGAGGTGGCCTTTGCCGGAAATGTCCTCGACGAGAATGATCTCGCCGGCCTTGATCTCGCGGACCTCGCCGTCGCCGGCGGTGATCTGCGCACCCGCATCCAGGTTGACGATGTATTGGCGGCGGGGGGCCGGGTGCCAGTCTAGGTCGTAGTCACCCGAAGTCTCACGGAAGATGATGCCGTTGGCAGGCATGTGGGCCGAGTATTTGGAGAAGTTGCGTTCTTCGGCCCATTCGATCTCAATATCGCGAAAGTGCGATACGCCGTTCTCGTCTTCGTACAGATTGTGGATGCGCATGTGTTTGCTTCCTCGTTGAGATGATTTAAACCATTGTCATTCCCGCGACGGCGGGAATCCAGTGGTTCTATTTGCCCAGCCAGTCGCGCAACGCGTCTTTAAAGGAGCCATTCGTCTCCGCCAGGCGGGCGTCAAGACTATCGGGTCGTTCTCGCAGGACAGTCGCATCGAATTGAGCGGCGATGTCATCGACGGCTTCGTTGGCGGTGCCGTCATAGATGATTGTTTTCAGTCCTTGTCTCAGCGACGCGAGGGCGTGCCCGCTAAACCCCGCGCAATCAAGGACGGCTTCGATGTCGGCATCCGGGTGTGCGTCCCGTGTTTGCTGGATGACGGACTGGAACCAGGCGGGACCAGCCGAAGAGACAGCCGCCGGCGCGCTGAGTAGAATGATGGGTGTCGACAATTCCACCGCCACGGCCGCCGCCGCGAGCGCGTGCGGCAGGCCGTAGAGGGTGATTGCTTTTCTGTCCGCCGGCATGGTGGCGACAGTGTAGCCGAAGTTTTAGCCGAGCGCCGCCATGGCGACGGCCGTGTCGGACATCCGGTTGGAGAAGCCCCATTCGTTGTCGTACCAGGATAACACACGCACGAACCGGCCTTCCAGAACCTGGGTCTGCGTCAGATCGAAGATCGAGCTCGCCGGGTTGTGGTTGAAGTCGATGGAGACGAGTGGCTCGTCATTGGTGTCCAAGACACCTTTCAGTGAGCCGGCGGCGGCTTGCTGAATCGCGCCATTGATCTCCGCCACGTCGGTGTCGCGGGCGGCATCGAACTTGAAGTCGATTAGCGAGACGTTCGGGGTCGGGACTCGGATCGAAGTGCCGTCGAGCTTGCCATTGAGTTCCGGCAGGACGAGGCCGACGGCCTTCGCGGCACCGGTTGATGTCGGGATCAGAGATTGCGAGGCCGCGCGCGCGCGGCGCGGGTCTGAATGCAGCGTATCCGTCGTACTCTGATCGCCGGTGAAGGCGTGGATTGTGGTCATGTAGCCACGCTCGATTCCGATAGCCTGATTCAGGACATAGGCGACCGGGGCGAGGCAGTTGGTCGTGCACGAAGCGTTCGACACAACCGTGTGGCTCGCATCCAGCTGGTCGTGATTGATGCCGTAGACCAGGGTCAGATCGGCGCCCGATGCAGGGGCGGAGACCAGAACGCGCTTGGCGCCGGCTTCCAAATGCTTCGAGGCGGATTCCTTATCCGTGAAAATGCCGGTGCATTCCATGGCGATATCGACGTCGAGCTCCTTCCAGGGAAGCTTCGCCGGGTCGCGTTCGGCGGTGACTGCGCTCGTACAGGCGCCGCGGTCGATCCGCTGGTTGCCCGTGGGGATCCCGGTGGGGAGCCGGCCGGGGACCGTATCGTACTTCAGCAGATGGGCGTTGCTCTTCGTGTCGCCCAAATCGTTGATGCCGACAAATTCAATGTCGTCGCGCCCGGCTTCAATTGCCGCCCGCATTACCAAGCGGCCAATTCTGCCAAAACCGTTGATTCCTACACGCACTGCCATTTTCAGTTTCCTTATACTCGTTCGCGAATGGCGGCTTCGACTGCTGCCGCCGTTATACCGAAGTGTTCGTAAAGCTGACCCGCCGGCGCCGATGCGCCAAAGCTGTCCATGCCGACAAATCCACCGTTGAGTCCAATATAGCGATCCCATCCGAGGCGAACAGCCGCCTCAACCGCGACCCGCGTGGATCCTGGGCCCAATACCTCGAATCTATAGGCGTCGTCCTGTGCATCGAAGAGTTCTTGGCACGGCATTGAGACAACCGCCGTGCCGATACCGTCCGTTTGAAGGGCGTCGCGGGCAGCGAGCGCGATTTCGACTTCTGAGCCCGTGGCCAGGATCGTGGCTTTGCGCTCGCCCTCCGCATCGGCGGCAATGTACCCGCCCTTTGCCGACAAGTTTTCCGAAGAATGTGTTGTCCGGGTCGGTGCCAAGGCCTGCCGGGTGAGCGCCAATACCGAGGGCGTTTCCGTCGATTGCAGAGCAATTTGCCAGCACTCCGCTGTCTCGATGGCGTCGCAAGGCCGGAAGACATTGACGTTCGGGATCGCGCGCAGGCTCGATAATTGCTCGACCGGTTGATGGGTTGGACCATCCTCGCCAAGGCCAATAGAATCGTGGGTCATGACATAAACGACGCGCTGCTTCATCAATGCCGATAAGCGAATCGACGGGCGGCAATAATCGGTGAAGATCAGGAAGGTGGCGCCGTAGGGAATAAATCCGCCATGAAGCGCCATTCCGTTCATCGCGGCCGCCATGCCGTGCTCGCGCACGCCGTAATAGATATGCGAGCCGCCGTAATTCGCCGCGCTGACTGCGTCCATGCCGTCGGCCAGCGTCAGGTTCGAGCCGGTCAGGTCGGCGGAGCCGCCGATCAGCTCGGGAACGGCCTTGGTCAGCACGTTAAGTGTTTTCTGAGAGGCTTGGCGTGTCGCCAATTTGGGTGGGTCGGCTGCCAGTTCTTTCTTATAATCGTCAATCGCTTGGTCGAATCCTTCCGGCAGATCGCCCGCAACCGTGCGCTCAAACGTGGCGCGTCGGTCTGTGGCCATTGCGGCGAGTCGTCCGTTCCAGGATTGCCGCTCATTCTCGGCGCGGCGGCCCGCGGTGCGCCACGAGTCGAGGATATCCGTCGGCACCTCGAACGCCGCATGCGGCCAGTTGAGTTTCTCCCGCGCAGCCGCGATTTCGTCGTCGCCAAGGGGGGCGCCGTGGGTTGCGGATGTGCCTTCCTTATTGGGCGCACCGTAACCGATCACCGTTTTACAGGCGATGAGCGATGGTTTGCCGGTCTTTTTGGCGGCCTCAATGGCGGCGGCGATGGCGCCGTGATCGTGCCCATCGATTCGGGTCGTGTCCCACCCGCTGGCTTCGAAGCGCATCAATTGGTTATCGCTGACCGCCATATCGGTCGGCCCGTCGATGGAGATATCGTTATCGTCGAACAGCAAGATCAGCTTGCCGAGCTTGAGGTGTCCGGCCAGCGAAATCGCTTCGTGGCTGATGCCTTCCATCAGGCAGCCGTCGCCGGCGAATACGTAGGTGTGATGATCTACTATTTCGTCGCCGAAACGCGCCGCCATCATGCGCTCCGCGAGCGCCATGCCGACCGCGTTGGCAATGCCTTGGCCGAGCGGGCCCGTCGTGGTCTCGATCCCACGCGCATGGCCGTATTCCGGGTGGCCCGCGGTATTGCTGCTGAGTTGGCGGAAATTACGAACTTGGTCGATGTCGACGTCTTCGTAGCCGGTCAGATAGAGCAATGAATACAACAACATCGAGCCGTGACCGTTTGAAAGGACAAATCGGTCGCGGTCAGGCCAATCCGGTGCGGCGGGGTCGTATTTCAGACATTGCGTGAACAGGACGGTGGCAATGTCAGCCATCCCCATTGGGGCACCCGGGTGCCCGGAATTCGCTTGTTGGACGGCATCCATCGAAAGAGCGCGGATGGCGTTGGCCATTTGTTTGGGGTCGGCGGTCATGGCGGGCACGGCGGCTTCCTCGGGCTTGGAAAGTATCTGCCGCGGGGAATCGCGGCGCTGCTCGAAACACGCGGCAACATGCCGCCCGTTTATGAGCCCGTCAATGCCGCGCGAGCGACTCTAAATCATCGTCGTAAAAACGCTATGTTACTGCTTTGATTTCACTGTTATTGACGCATCTATGAGCCATGCGTATTTTGCGCCCTTGGTTTTGCCTTCATGGGCCTAAAACGCAGGATCCGCGCCGGAAAGAACAAATGTCCCGACTCGAAGACGCCGAAAAACGGTTACATGGCGCGATTTCACGTCTTGAAAGTTCATTGTCGGCGCGCGCCGAAAGCGCGGCAGATGGTTCGGCTGTTGAAGCGGATTTGCGTGAACGGGCCACCAAGGCCGAGGCTGAGCGAGATGAAATGGAAAAACGTATGAGTACCGCGTCGGATCGTTTGGATGCGACTATCGAGCGGCTACGTAGCACGCTGAGCCCCCAATGAGCGACGTCACAATAGAGATCAACGGCCGGGCCTATCAGATCGCCTGCGAAGACGGCCAGGAAGATCATCTGCAGAGGCTCGCGGAATTTCTCGAGAAACGCCTGCAAGATGTCGCGTCCACCGTGGGACAGGTCGGACAGGAACGTCTGCTTGTCATGGCCGGACTTCTGATCGCGGACGAGCTGTCTGACTCGTTGGCGGAGATTGACGAGGTGCGCGCCAATCCCAGCCCCGAGACCGTGCGACATATGCAGGATGAGGCATCGGAGAAGGCGGAAGCGAAGGCCGCGCATATCTTCGAGTTGCTGGCCGATCGGATCGAGACTATTGCAGAGACAATCGAACAAGCCTAGGTAAGGGGCGGGCGGTTCGCTGCGCGGTGCGACGGCTTCGTTATCCCAGGGGCTATACTTCCTCTAGGGAGCTGTCCCTGTCGGGATCCTGGTCTCGGCATATGGCACCCACCTGGTAACCCAGGCCCACGAGGATCAACAAGTTCCGACGGCCAATG
>CAXAGK010000233.1:0-6418 GCA_963968305.1 uncultured Rickettsiales bacterium
CTTCTATGCGTAACAGCGGCTCTGCCTTGGAAAAGTCACTTGGTTTCATACTTGTACACCCGCTTAGAACGATCAGGGCGAAAATCAGGGCGCTAATTTTGGCCACCATCGGATCGTTTCCTTATTTAAGTCGACCTTGATTCCCGGCGACGTAAACGCTGCCGGATGACGGACTGTACATGTGCCGTTAACGGAAACTGCCAGACCACCAAAATAGCCATCACCTTTACTACGACGGGAATCAGCGCATAGATCACGATGAGCGCCTGGCGTCCGGTGTCGCTCGGAATTTCCGGGTCAAACCCCGCAATTTCCAAGCTCGGTAGCGCCAAACCAACGGCTACGGCTAACGCCAATTTGGTGCTCATACCCCATAGCGCGAATTGTAGGCCGGTCTGAGAGCGACCGGATCGAAGCTTTGCATAATCCGTTACATCCGCCTGAAGCGCCGGAGGCAGTGCCAGATCAGCCCCAAGCGCCATCCCTGTGACCACACAGACAATACCGAAGACGGCAAAATTGCCGGGCTCGATCCACGGCACGGAGATGAAGGCAACACATGCGGCAATCATGCCCCAACACCAAGCGCGATGTTTTCCAAGATTCCCACTTAAGTATAGCCAAAGTGGGATCGACACGATCGCTGCCACAAAATAAGATAGAACGAAGAGTGGCCGAATGCCGTCTCCTGCGCCGAGCCCATGCTCCAAATAGAGGAAAAACAGCGCGGCGGGAATGCCATTGGCAACACCGTTCAGAAACCAAGCCGAAAGCAATCTGAGAAAGGGCTTGTTCCTGACGAGAGCTCGCAGGCTGTCAGCTAGGCTTTGACTTTCATCGTCCGTTCGATCCGAGCGATCAGTACCCTCGGGTACTGAACTCAATAACAACGGAATAACAATTGCGCCAAGCGTGATGGCAGCCCAGGCGATCGCACCGATGGAATCGGCCTCTGACCAGCCGAGTGAAACGGTCACGGCCCCAAGCACACCCGCCCCGACAATACCAAGCAAACCGAACCCTTCGCGCCACGCGGTGATCCGCGTTCGCTCATGGTAGTCCGTGCTGAGCTCCGCCCCCCAGGCAAGATATGGGACGGCAACCATCGTCCACCCCGCATACAGCACAAGCGACCAAATCAGAAGGTAGCCGCCAGTGATACCAGCATATGGGTTCAGAATTTTATAAAGCCCGTACCCGGCGATCAGCGCGCCGACGGCAATCCAAGGTTTGCGACGAAGCCCTTTGAACTTCAATCGGTCACAGAAAATACCGACAAGCGGATCGGTGATCGCATCGAACATTCGGGCGGCCAACAGGATGTATCCCGTCGTCGCAAGACCGACACCAAGTTGCACGCCGTAAAGTGATGGAAGATGGATATAAACAGGAATAGTCGGCAGAGCGACAACGAACGCCGGTAGCGCATACGCCAGCAGGCGCCAGCCGCGCGGCGCAGCTCCCTCTAAAGGGGACATCGATGCTCAATGGTAAATTGTGCGACGTCAATCTTCCCAGTGTCAAACCCGACTTCGGAGTAACAAAGGTAATAGAGCCACATCCGGCGGAACCGCTCATCAAATCCCATCTCCTGGATCATCGGCCAAGCTGCGAGAAAGTCTTTTTTCCAACGTCGCAGGGTTTCAGCATAGGATGAGCCGAAGAAGTGCGTGTTGCAAACTGCCATTCCGGCCGCCGTCGCGCTCTCGGCAAATACGCTCGGGCTCGGCAACACACCGCCCGGAAAAATATAATGTTGGATGAAATCAGGTGTGCGGCGATACGAGGCAAAATGTTCATCCCCGATCGTAATGGTCTGGACCACCGCTCGCCCACCGGGATTAAGACGCTGTCGGAGGGTGTCGAAATAGATTGGCCAATGCTCTACCCCAACCGCCTCGAACATCTCGATCGAAACTATCTTGTCGAATACGCTTCGCACATCACGGTAATCTTGCAACCTAATTTCCACCTGGTCCGCGAGGCCGGAGTTATCCATGCGCTCACAAGCGTAAGCCGCCTGTTCGGTTGAGAGCGTCAGACCGACAACCTCACAACCATACTCAGCCGCGGCGTATTCCGCAAAGCCGCCCCAGCCGCAGCCGATCTCGAGCACCCGGTCGCCAGGCTGGATATCCAGCTCCTCCGCCAATCGGGCATACTTACGACGCTGGGCGACGGATAGAGGTTCTTCGAAGTCGACAAACAAGGCGGAAGAGTATGTCATCGTTGAGTCGAGCCACGGTCGATAGAACGCATTCCCCAGGTCGTAATGAGCCGCGATATTGCGCCGGCTACCGCGTTTGGTATTAGCCCGCATCGCATGCCGCAAACGCCCTTGTAACCTCGACAGCCATCCGGATTGAAGGGCGTCTGACAAATCATCCAAATTAATCGCCCCGACGGTAAGTAGCGCCGACAGGTTTGATGTCTCCCATTCGCCTTTCAGGTAGCTCTCGGCTAACCCCAAATCTCCGGCAAACAACATTCTCAGGACCAAGCGCAGGTCATGAATTTCAAGGTATCCCTGCAACGCTTCCTCACCTTGGCCAAAAGTCTGACGATGCCCTGACGGGAACTTGATGGTGAGTTGGCCTCGCTCTAAACGCTCGAACCATCGCGCCATTAATTGCTCGAGCGGTGCCAGTCTAATCGGTTTGATTGACGTCTCGACCGTCGGCTGGGCTCTGGAAATTGAATTATTCATAACTCTCTATCTTTCGTACTCAAATTCTGTCGGTCTGGCCGACGCTGCTTTCTACTGGCCGGGTGGCGGGCGTATGGGAAAACACATGCATGCCTTTCGCCCACAGCAGCAGCGCCTCCCAATGAATCGCGACGGCGACCTTCACTGTCAGGAATGGAAATTCCGCGAGGCATCTCATCATCGAGCGCCGGTTTAAGTGCGATCGCTTGCCATAGAAGGCGGCTGCAAAGAGTAATCCATCATGGTCTTCCTGGCGAATGACGATATTGATGCGGTCCGATGGTGGAACGATTCGGAAGTGATACCTCGTCTCCATCGATATGAAGGGAGAGACGTATAGCTTCTTGTCGCTGCTCTGGCGGATCACAGGACGATCATTGTCATCGGTCGGAATCACATAGACGTGCCGCTCGTTGAAAGTGTTGCAAACCTCATAAAGGATCGCCGTAAGGCCACCGTCTCGGCGATAACAGAAATAGACGCTGAGCGGGTTGAAAACGTATCCAAAAACACGCGGATAACAGAGAAGGCGAATGGCACCACCGTCAGGCTCTTGTCCCGCTTCGCGCAATCGTTCCTCAACCCAAGGCCTCAAAACTTCTCCTGTGGTCGGCCCGTGATCACGGTCGTAAAAAGACAAGAGAGCGCGGCGATTGTATCCGAACAGGGCACCCTGCCGATCGAGTTCGGCAAGATCATCGAGGTCGAACAGCATCGTAAAGACGTTGTAGCTCAAACGATGACGCTTTGGTCTAAGCCGCTCATGAGTCACCTTACCCCGAAATATTGCAGAACCGATGGTCATGCAGACGCCTCTTTAAGTGATCCGCCCAGATGGATTCGATCGTTCATATTTGGCACATCCCACGGTCGGGAGACACCGCCTAGTTGCTCCCCGACGGCAAGGCCGGACTGCAAAGCATCTTCGTGAAATCCGGACCCAAAATAGCTGCCGCAATACCAAGTCCGCCGATACCCTTGAAGCGACCACAGATCGGGCTGCGTCGCGAGTGCTTTGACATCGAAGAATGGATGCGCGTAGTCAAATTCCCGAATGATACTGCCGACCGCGGGTTCGCGGATCGGGTTCAAGGTCAGGAATAAAGGATCCTCCGTCTCAAGCGATTGCAGATGGTTCATCCAATATGTCACGCAAAGGCAATTCTCGTCAGCCTGGCTCGGGGCGCCGATGAAATTCCAGCTCGACCAGACCCGGCGGCGCTTCGGCATCAAAGACGCGTCTCGATGTAGCACCGCCCGATTCGGTGTGTATCGCCATTTCTCTAGTAAGCCGCGCTCACGGTCATCGCTGTCCGCCAGCAGTGCCACTGCCTCATCCGCATGCGTGGCGAGCACTACGTGATCGAAGGCCGTGACGTTTCCGGCCGTATCTTCGACCAACGCTTCGTTGACGGTCCGCCGAACGGATCGTGCTCCACCGAAGATGATACGGTCCCGATAAGGCGCGGTGAGACGCCGAACATATTCGCGGCTGCCTCCGTCGACGGTTCGCCATTGTGGTCGTCCGCTTAAGGTAAGCAGACCGTGCGACTCAAAGAACCGAATAAAGGCCTTCGCTGGATAGGCCTTCATTTCGGCCGCAGTTGTAGACCATATAGCCGCGCCTATCGGCAACAGATGATCGTCGATGAAACTTTTGGAGAAATTCGCTTGGGCAAGATAGGCACCGAGGCTGATATCGGCGACCGCTGGGTCGTCGAGGATCTGAGGGGCGACCCGATAGAATGAGAGAATATCTCGGATCATGCGCCAGAACCTTGGCCGTAAGATATTGAGCCGCTGCCCAAATATACCGTTTAAGTTCGTGCCGGAGTACTCGAAATTGCCGCAATCCAGCGATGCGCCAAACGACATTTCAGTTTCTTTCGTCGGCACACTTAGATGATCAAACAACGCCTTCAAATTGGGATAATTCTGCTCGTTGTAGACGATAAAACCAGTGTCGACCGGTGTCTCCCCCTGATCCGTTGGCGCATCAACTGTATTAGAATGGCCGCCGATCCTGTCATGTTTTTCGTATACGGTGATCCGATGGGCGTGATTGAGAAGCCACGACGAAGACATCCCGGCAAT
The DNA here is from genome assembly GCA_963968305.1 of uncultured Rickettsiales bacterium. Taxonomy (GTDB): domain Bacteria; phylum Pseudomonadota; class Alphaproteobacteria; order UBA8366; family UBA8366; genus UBA6544. Next base: position 4,802 of record CAXAGK010000233.1, read on the forward strand.
TCCGGTCCCAATTACCGCTATGTTCAGACTAGTTTTAGAAGTGGAGACGATGGCATTCAATTTATTCTTTTCCGGATAATGGTTTGATGCATTAACGTGTGCTCTAATATCTTAATAATACTCCACGATGTCAGGAGTGGATCACCCGTTCTGCATTTTTTCCTACCTCCGTGATCCGGGAGACTGTTTCCTTCGTACGAAAAGTATGAATAGTGTAACATCTCTTAAACAGGCACATGACTTAGAAAGAAATTTCGCCTCATCTAAGCGAAGTTTAAATTCGAAGCAAGCCAAACACATTTGTGTGCTTAATTTTAGTTTGTCGAGTTTCGGTCTCAATTCGGCGAATGGCAATAGAGAGGAACGCACTATCGATAGTATGGACGACCGACTGATTGCGGTTGCCACATCAAAAGACCGTGAGGCCTATCGAACTCTGTTTGAGTATTATGCACCGCGCGTGAAATCTTTCCTTCTAGGGAAAGGATCCAGCCCGGAGGTTGCAGAAGAGGCCGTGCAAGAAGCGATGTTAAATGTGTGGCGTAAAGCCGCTCATTTCGACCCGTCTAAAGCGGCCGCATCGACCTGGATATTTGCCATAGCGCGGAATACCCGCATAGATTTGCTGCGCAAAGAAAACCGTCCCGCTCTCGACCCGAACGATCCCGCGCTGGTGCCGGACTTGCCGGCGCCAGCGTTTGAAACAGTCTCGGCCGCTCAAGAAGCTAATCGAATCAGAGAGCGGGTCGCGGCTCTGCCCGCAGAGCAGCAAGAAGTTCTTCGCCTCGCATTTTTTGAGGACTTGGCACATAGCGAAGTCGCACAGAGGCTGGATATTCCTCTCGGTACAGTAAAATCCCGGATCAGATTGGCAGTTCGGCGCATTCGGAATGAAATCGGAGAAAGCGAATGAGTATAGATCATCATCCAAACGATGAATTGCTGTTGGATTATTCCTCCGGCGCGTTGGACGAAGGCTGGAGCCTTGCGATCGCAACCCATCTGGCGCTCTGCCCGGATTGTCGCCAGACGGTTCGGGATATGGAAGCAATCGGCGCCAGCTTTTTGGAGGGCCTTTCACCGACGTCACTATCCACAGCAATATCAGGGGCCGTTTTCAACCAATTGTCCGACAATGCAGCGCCTCTGGCTGAGGTGGACATGACCCGCCGCGGCATAGCCGAAGCGCCTCCCACCCTTCCGGAACCACTGCGCGGTTATATTGGTGGCGATATCGATTGCGTTCCATGGCAGCGACTTGGGTTAGGGGCTTTCCAGTATCGTATACCAATGGAAGAACAAGGACTGGCCGTCAGACTGCTGAAAATTCCGGCTGGCAGGTCAGTTCCCGCACATTCGCACGGTGGGCTGGAATTAACTCTTGTCCTTTGCGGCTCGTTCTCGGATGCGACGGGACGCTATAAACGCGGAGATATCCAAGAAGTGGACGAGACACTCGAGCATCAGCCTCATGTTGCGGTCGGAATGGACTGCATCTGTCTCGCCGTCACCGACGCACCGTTGCGTTTCAGCAGTTTTGCGGCGCGTCTAGTGCAGCCCTTCATCGGTATTTGAGTGACTGCTAGCCCTAACGAGGGCAGTGTCAGAGCAAATTGG
>CAXAGK010000234.1:0-6363 GCA_963968305.1 uncultured Rickettsiales bacterium
GTTTTGCCTCGCGGGCGCGGCGACCCGGTTTGGTCGTCTCCTCCTTAGGTGCAACGAGGTCCGGGTCGATGGGTTTTCTGGTCGAGACCACCTCCACCGGTCGCACATTACCGTCATTGGCGTTTTCACCAAAGGTAGGCTCGATCCGATCTTGGCTGCTACGGCGAAGGGCGATGGTCGGAATAAGTTTTCGGAACGAAAATCCGATCTTCTCGGGGCGGTCCGCGACTGTCTCTTCTTCCTTCTCCTGCGGCTTTGTACGACGATGGAGATTGCCTGCCGTTTGAAATGCGAACTTGCTCCCATGCCAAATACGGAGCGCGCCGTTCTGCCACTCGCGAGCGGAAAACCCTAAGGTGTATAAAAGAACTCCGCCGGCGATTGCAGCCATCACGGCCACGTAACACCAACGTGGTACCGGCTCAATCAATAAATCGAGCGTCCAGAAATGCAACATATCGCCGACCACTCCCCCGAGCCCACCGCGGAACGGCCAGCTTTCCGGCGAACTCGTATGCGATAGCGCAAGTGCTGCGATCAGCAATCCTGCAGGGAGCAGAGCGAGACGAAGCCAGGGTGCCGCAATGCGGTGTTCGCTGACCAAGCGCCAACCCCATCCGGCGAGGAGGATGACGCCGAACAATGCAACCAACCCAAGCGATTGCAGAAGGAGGTCGCTTGCCAGGGCACCTGCCGCTCCTAAAAGATTCCGAATCTCTCCACCTGCTGTCGACGTGTTCAGCGACGGATCGCCTGAAGCGTAGCTGGCAAATGCGACCAGCAGGGCCAAGGCAATCGCGATCATTCCGACACCGACGAATTCGACCGACCGGTGGCGTAAAATGGCGCTCATACCGGCGGGGAGGAATGAAGATTTCGTCGCGCTTTTGTTCGCGGTGGCCATGGTGTCGCCCTTGTCGATTCGTTGACGCCGCACGGCTGACTAAACCAATAACCTGTGAGGCAGATGAATTTGTCAAAATATTATCGGCTTATATAAATAAACTCAAGTGTAGAGGGGAAGTGAATTTATGTATTCGTGAAGTAATAATAAATGAATAAATCGAATGAAAACACTGGATGACTTATCTTTTGTGATGGGTGAAATGATTAACTTCACTGGTGTGTGATCCTGGCTTCGCTCTAAAATCGCGGGCGCAATTCTAATGTAGGTGTCGGTTTGAGCGAAAAACATGAAGCAGCAGGTCGAGAGACCGTCCGGCTAACGACGCAAATGGCCGTCATCGCGGCTCTTGCGGGCGTCGTGGCGTTGGGATGGTGGATGTTCGTGACCGATGGAGACGCGTCGCCAGGGAACGGTGCACGTAAAAGGGCTGGCGCTACTTTGGTGCTCGTCGAATCCATAAAATTCGCGGAAGACAAGGTTGTTCTGCGAGCGGTCGGTACCGGGGAGGCGCTAAAATCTGCATCGATACATCCCTCCGTCTCGGGTGAAGTAATTGAGGTATCTTTCAAGGCCGGCGAGCGGGTGAAAAGGGGCGATGTTTTGGTCCGCTTGGATTCAAAGCATCAACGATTGGCTGTCGGCCTGGCGGAAGTGGCCGTGAAGGAAGCCGCCCGGCAGGTCAAAAGGCTACAACGTTTGGCGCCGAGCGGTGCGGCTTCGGTCGCCCGATTGCAGACGACGGAGACCGAGCATGAAAGTGCTCGTCTGCGCTTGGCGCAAGCGCGGGCGTCTCTCCGGGATCGGACGGTCTACGCTCCCTTTGACGGTGTCGTCGGTTTGACGGATATCGAGCGCGGAGACCGGGTGTCCGAACAAACCATGATCGCGACATTGGATGACAGGTCGTCGATTTTGGTGGATTTCAATTTGCCTGAGGAATTTGCTTTCCGGTTGCGCTCCGGCGATCCGGTGGCGTTGCGACCGTGGACGCGGCGCGAGGTCGTGTTGGCAGGCGCGGTGGCGGAGCTAGGAAGCCGGATCGATCCGGTGACACGCACATTGCGGATTAAGGCGGCCATTCCCAATAAGGGGGACGCCATACGGCCCGGAACGTCTTTCGACGTGCAAATCGCGTTCACGGGCGGCCGATATGCGACGATCCCGGAAGTAGCGGTCCTCTGGAGCCGAGACGGTGCCTATTCGTGGCGTGTGACGGCTAGCACGGCGGAGAAGGTCTTCGTTTCGATCGTGCGGCGTGACAAAGGACGTATCCTCGTCGACGGGCCTTTGGGCGCGGGCGATACGATTGTCGTCGAAGGTGTCCAGGGCCTACGCGCGGCGCAGAAACTACGAACGGAGCCCTTCGCCGCGACAGTGTCGCCTACGCCCTCGCCGATGAGCAAAGGCGGATGAGCCGCATCAGCGATCTACCGTCACTTTCCGTGCGTCGCCCGACATTGGTGGTCGTCCTTAATCTGTTAATCGTGATCGCCGGGCTTGCCGCCATTCAAGGGGTCGAAGTACGTGAGCTGCCCGATGTCGACCGTCCTGTGGTCACGGTGCGTGCGTTTTTCGACGGTGCATCGCCCGAGACGATGGATGCGGAGGTGACCAGTGTCATCGAAGGGGCGGTTGCACGTGTTTCGGGCGTCCAGACGATCAACGCCGCGAGCGAGGAGAATAATGCCCGTATTCGGGGAGAGTTCTCGCCCGATGCCGATTTGGACGTCGCCGCAAATGATATCCGTGAAGCCGTGGCCGGCATTGAACGGGACCTACCGGAAGGTGTCGAAGATATTACCATCGTCAAAGCGGATGCGGATTCTCTGCCGATCATTCGCCTCGCCTTGGTGAGTGACAAGCTCTCGCAAGAGGCCTTAACGCGGCTGGCGGAGGAAGACATCGGCGCGGAGCTAACCGCCATTCCCGGGGTGGCTGCGGTTGAGTTATTCGGGGATCAAGAACAGGTGCTGCGGGTCGTTATTGATCCGCTGCGTCTGGCCAGTTACGGGCTTTCCATCGACGATGTGGCAAGTGTCTTGTCGAGCACGAGCCTGGATGTACCGGCAGGGAGCTTCAAGTCGAACGACCAACTGTTGATGGTCCGTGCCGATGCGTCGGTGTGGCGACCGGAAGCGATCGAGCGACTTGCTATCAAGGAAGACATCCGTCTCGCCGATGTTGGGCAGGCGTTCTATGGCCCGGCTGAGGCGGAAAGCCACAGTTTGCTCAATGGGCGGAAGGTTGTGGGGCTCGGGATAATCCGGCGTGCGCAATCGAATACCATCGAGATTTCGGACGAAGTTGGTAAAGCCATCGAACGGTTGAATCGCCGCTTGAAAGATATCGACCTCGTCGTGATCTCGGATGATGCGCATTTCATTCGTAGTTCCGTGCGCGAAGTGATCGTTAGCCTATCGATTGCCGTCCTCGTCGTGATCGCGGTGATTTATGTGTTTATGGGCTCGCTTCGGCCGACGCTGATTCCGGCGGTGGCGATCCCCATTGCCCTTGTTGGCACGATCGCAGCAATTTGGCTGCTGGGATTTTCGATCAATATTCTGACACTGTTGGCTCTCGTTCTAGCAACGGGAATGATCGTCGATGACGCCATTGTGGTGGTGGAGAATATCCAGCGCCAACGGAATCTCGGGTTGAAACCATTTGCGGCGTCCGTGATCGGCACACGGCAGGTGTTTTTTGCGGTGCTGGCGACGACGGCGACGCTTATTTCGGTGTTCCTGCCAATCGCCTTTTTGCCCAGCATGGCGGGGCGGTTGTTTTCGGAGTTCGGCTTTGTATTGGCCATCGCGGTCGCAATTTCCTCCTTCGTCGCGCTGACATTGTGTCCGATGCTGGCCGCACGGTTGCCTGAAGACGAATTGGATCGCCCCCCTGGTCCTTTGGATCGGCTTGGCGCGAAATTGACGTCAGCGTATAGCTGGGTTTTGGAATTCACCCTGTCGGCGCGGCTTCTGGTTCTCGGTGGCATGGGATTGATTGCGATGACAGCGATTGGCGTTTACGACATGCTGGACGAGGAGTTGCTGCCCAAGGAAGATCGCGGCGCCATCATCATCATGATGCAGGGACCTGATGGCGTTGGGCTCGATTACATGGACCGTCAGTCGGTCAAGGCTGAGCGGTTGCTGGAACCCTTGCGGGAGAGCGGCGAGGTCGAGAATGTTTTCTCGATTGTCGGGCGGTGGGATTTAAATCGGGTTTACATCATTGCGCCACTTACCGAATGGGGCACGCGTCGAAATCAGCTGGTCATTGCCAAAAATCTACGCAAACGATTGAAAGCGATCCCCGGTGCCACAGCGCGCATTCGTACGCCAAACAGCCTGAATTTGAGGCGCTCTGGTGGACGCTTGGAATTTGCATTGACTGGATCGAATTACGTCGACATTGCCGCCGCGGCGGACGATTTCCTGCCGGTCATGCGGGAACGGTTTCCTCTATTTGATGATTTAGAAATTGAATATCAACAAACTCAACCGCAGCTGACGGTTCGCGTTGACCGGCGCAAGGCGGAAGATTTAGGGGTGTCGTTGAGTGGCGTGACGAACACGTTGCGGGCCATGGTGGAACGGTTGGAAGTTACCGAGTTAAATGTCAATGACCGTTCCATCCCGGTCCTTATGGAATCATCGGCTGGTGCCATCAACGGTCCCGATGACTTGCATAACCTGTTCGTACGTTCAGGGGCTGGCAAACTTTTGCCATTGTCCGCCTTCGTTACCCTGGAGGAAGCAGGGATTGCAGCGGAGTTGGATCGTACAGCGCAGAAACGCGCAGTGGAAATCGACGCTGGGTTGTCGCCGGGTTATTCGATGCGTACGGCGATGCGCGATGTTGAGGCCTTGGCGAAAGAGATTTTGCCAGACGGGATTGGCATGCGTTTCATCAACGAAGCTGCGACCTTGGACGACACCTCTAACGAGGTCAGCCTAACATTCGGGGTCGCCATTCTGGTGGTCTTACTAGTGTTGGCGGCGCAGTTTGAAAGCGTCCTCAGTGCAATGGTCATTCTGTTGACCGTGCCATTTGGGTTGGCGGCGGCGGTCTTCGCTTTGAAATTCACTGGAACCTCGATTAATCTGTACAGCCAGATTGGTCTGGTCATGCTGGTCGGCCTGATGGCAAAGAATGGCATTCTAGTGGTTGAATTCGCTGATCAATTGCGTGATCGGGGCAGTTCGGTCGCCGAGGCGATCCGGGAGGCGGCCATGGTGCGGTTACGACCGGTCATTATGACAATGCTCTCGACGGTGCTGGGCGCTTTGCCGCTGGTGCTGGGCGGTGGCGCTGGTGTCGAAGCGCGCCGGGCCATTGGTTGGGTGGTGTTTGGCGGGCTTGGCATTGCGACGGTCTTCACGCTGTTGCTGATCCCGGTCATCTACAGCTTGCTTGCGCCACTGGCGCGGCCCAGAGCGCATGCGGGCGTCCGACTCGACCGTGAATTACGTAGTGCCGAAAGTGAGCCTGCGGTCGCGGAATAGGGGGGGCTAGAGCGTCAAAACAGCGTCACTAAAACCCGCTACTGTCGCCCCCACTACCGCCTAAGTCTCCGCCACGGCCAGAAATTACCGCCGAACCCGGTGTCTGAACCGGGGCGGTGCCCATCATTCGCGTCGCCGCGGCCGCCATGCATCGGCAGGCTCAGCCACAAGACGTAAATTGAGGCGTCGCGATACTGGGAATCCAGCGTGTCGTCATACGGTAATCGTCGCCAACTTTTTTTATTGCTTCCTTCAGGGTCAAAAAGGACAACACCGCCAGTACGCAGCCAATCATAATTGCAACGAAAAATTTAGCCGAGGTGAAGGTCGCCACGATGAGCAACGCCGGGACGATGAGTCGGACCATGACCATGACCATGACCATGACCCTGACCCTGACCATGACCAGGAACATTTCGGTTGTGGTTAGTCATTGTATCACGAATTTTGCTTTCCTCTAATCGCGCGTTTTGGGCAACTCAAAATCGGCGGCGCGTTCGACGACTTTGACGAGCTCGCTCAAATCCGCACCTTGCAACCCCATGGCGATCGCCTGGCGAATAGTGTGGTAGGTGGCGCCCGCGACGTTTTGCGGAACATTCAGTCGTTCAGCCTCCATGCGCCACAACATCGCGTCTTTCTCGGTTATGTACATGGGCGCTTCCATGTTGAATTTCCGGTTCATGACGAAATTGGGAATCTTGGATAAGGTTGCGCTGTTTTGTCCGGAACCGGCGTTGATGACGGCCAGTGTCTTTTCCGGGTCTACGCCGCCTTTCGCCGCCATGATCAAGGCTTCCGCGCCGATCACCAGGTTCGTAAGGGACGTGATGTTGTTGACAATTTTGACCAATTGCGCCTGGCCGACCTTGTCGCCGACATAGTGGATGTCGCGTGCGAAGGATTTTAAGAGCGGTTCAACCTGATCGTACACCGCTTGGGGGCCAGATG
>CAXAGK010000235.1:0-6350 GCA_963968305.1 uncultured Rickettsiales bacterium
ATTCAGACCCGTAAAATGTGGGAGCACCAGGCGGCGGGACTTGGGTCCAAATACCGGACGATCACCTACGACTGGCGCGGCACCGGCCGTTCTGACCGACCGCGCGGCCCCTATAGCGTCGACCAAGCCGTCGACGATCTGTGTGCGTTGATCGAAGGCCAGTCCATCGCGCCCGCGGTGTTGGTGGGCCATGGCATCGGCTGCCATGTGACGCTCTTGGCCGCACATCGGCGCCCGGAACTGGTAGAACGCATGGTCCTGGTCAGCGGCGCCCCTTGGTACACCGGCGACCGGGACGACGAAGGTGGGTTCTCGAGCGAATTCACCACTTGGTGGGAAGCGCAGACCGCCAACCAAGGCACCCATATCGCGCAAGCCTATGCCGAATTAGGAGAGCGCTTTTTATTCCATAAAGACCCTGGTCCCGCCGTGGGCCACTCGGTGCTGGAGCAGGCGCTGGATTGGCCGCTATACGTCTTCAAAAGCTACACCAACTCGATGATGACCCTCGACCACCGGGAAATCCTGCCGCAACTGAACCTGCCGACCATGGTCTTCCAAGGGCGGCACGACAACAAACAGCGTTACGGTGGAGGCAAATACCTCGCCGACAACATCCCCGGTGCCCGTCTCGTAACATTCGAGGAAAGCGCCCATATGCCGCAAATCGAGGAAATGGCGCTGTTTAACGAGACGCTCGACGAGTTTATCAGCTCCGCCTCTTAGTTGCCTCCAAGCAACTCATTTGGACGCCGGGAAATCCAAGGAATCCCACATGGCCGCTACCCCGGAAGAGGCGCTGCAAGACGCGATTGACGCGAGCGGTTCGCTCAAACTGAAGAAGTTTCGCGACACAATCCACCTGCCGCTGCACCAGGTCGGCCTCGGTCCGATCCAGCCGGAAATTTACCAGACCGAGGAGGACGTGCCGGAATATCGCAGCGACGGCTGGGAGGAAACCAACCCCGAATGGGTCGGCAGCACCAACGAGCTGCGGTCCTTCGAAGTGGTCGTGCAGGACGAGAACAAGGTCGCCTACCTCATCAAAGCCGCCCGCTTCCATAAAGATGGCACCCTCATGCAAACCTACGATGCAATCTTCACCATCGCCAACCGCAACGGCGACTGGCGCCTGATCAGCCGCAACCCGTTCAATATACGGAGGGCGTAAACTTTCGGAACGGGGAACCCGGAACCTATATCCGCTAACGACGATTGAATTCGATATCTTGTCACCGGAACTCGAACCGCGATCTGCAAGTAAGGGGCCATTATACAAACCGGCATTCCAGGGCCCACAATACGGAAACCCAGAATGACATCGGGCGAACCTTGGGCGAATTTCTACGCCGGGATCGTTTCGGCGAACTCCGTCATCGCGTTGGCCTTCTCTGAGAGCGCTTCCAATTTCGGACAATTCAATGCGGGCGCACTATCCGGCCGGTTTTTGACGATGAAATCCCAAAAGCAAACCACGGAAATATCGGCTTGGGTCAATGTCTCGCCGATCATCCAAGGTCCCTTCAACATCCCGTTGAGGGCCTGCGCGCCGTCTTTGCACTGCTCATACATCCGATCCACCCAAGGTCGGTAGACCATTTCTGGTGGACGTTTGGCATTTACGCCCTCTTCGTAATAGCAGCTGATCGATTTCTCAACCGCTCCAGCCGCAATCCCGATGATGTTCATCACTTCGGTCCGCGCGTCGCCGGAGGGCGGTGTCAGCGACTTCTCCTGTCCGACCAATTGATCGAGGTAATCGAGAATGGCAGCGCTATCGACGATGGCGCGGCCATCATCCGTCTCGAGTGCGGGAACCCGTCCCAACGGATTAAATTTTTGCAGCTTCGCTAATTCTTCGGGAACGCTGCCGCGTAATACAACATGTTCATGATCCAGGTTATAAAGCCGTAACGTCACGCCCACGCGCCGGGTGAAAGGCGAGCCAAATCCGCCGTATAGTTTCATTTGTCAATATCCTTCTATTGATCGACTTCCAAGGAGCCGTTCGCTCTAAACATTATTGCATGAACTTGAACCAGGAAAACTCGGTGTCAACGCGCCGGCCACACCGGATCGCTATGGCCCAGCGGCACCGACGGACGAGCCCAACGAGCCGGCGTTTCGGAGAATTGCACTACGGGGGCGAGATGGGTCAGTCGGCCCATCGGCGTGTCGGTGGACGTCCGCCATTTCTCGATTTCCGCCGCGCCGAAATCAGCCGCCACGCCGTCGAGATCCGACATCGCCAACTCGCCCTGCGTCTGCAACCAGTGCCCCACTTGAGCCAAAGACGTCCTGACCAGCCAGGAGCCGCCCTCCTCAGTACGTTTACGAAGCGCCACCATCGCGCCAAAGGCCATCAGATTCCCGGTGAGATAATCGATGGCGGAGACGGGATAAAATTTCGGCGCGCCGTCTTCGCCGGGGAAAAGTTCGCCCTGGCGGGCCGCGATACCGCTGACCACTTGGACGGCGGTGTCGAAACCGCGACGAGATGCCCAGGGGCCTTCATGGCCAAATGCGCAGAGCGAGACGCAGACGATGCCGGGGCGAAGTTCCGCGAGTTCCTCGGGCGAGAGGCCTCGGTCGGCAAGCGTTCCTGGACGGTAGCCTTGGGAGAAGACATCGCAATTACGGACCAGATCACGCATCGTTTCGAGATTTATCGCCTCGCGAAGATCGAGATGCGCCGAGAGCTTGCCAAGGCCGGTGTCGTATTCCTGATGCTCGATAAACGGGATGTGAGGCGCACTAATCTTCAAAACGTCAGCACCCTGCTCGGCCAGATTACGCGCACATGTCGGTCCGGCCAAAACGCGGGTCAAATCCAACACTCGGAGATTGGAAAGTGGTCGATCGCCCTCAGGCAGAGCTTCCGGCGGGCTGTCGCCGATCTTCACAATTTCCATCAAAGGCAACGAGGCGACTGCACGACCTTGCGGGTGTTCCGCCCATTCCGCGGCACTGCGGACCATGCCGCCCGCCCCACCGGCCGCGATGATCGCTTCCTCCAATTCCAGCGCATCCCACTTGGCGACGGCTTCCGTGACTGCCTGCTTATCCTCCGGCGTACCGACGACTTTAAGCGCGGCCGCCCGGTGGTGCGGAAAATTACAATGAAGGTAGCTCCATCGGCCGTCCTTGGCGGGATAGATCCCCATGACGGGATTTGCTGCATTGCTGACCTTGTCGCCGTCGAGACGCAGATAATTCGTGCTGCGCAGAGATGCGGTCGCATGGCGGGTATCGATCCGTACGTCCTGTCGCCGCCCGGTACGCTGCTCCCATAGATCGGAGACCGCCAAGCCAAGCGCCGCCAAAGTCGCCGTCCCTGTCTCCGTAACCTTGAAGGACGTGGGAAGCTGCGGATCTAGGTCGCCGATGAACTCGACGCCGTTCGCGCGATCCGGTGACCAGCCTGCGAAATGTAAAAGCGACTGCAGTGCGGTGTTTTTCATTCGTCCATCTCCTTCTCGTTACCACCCTCACCCCTTCCACCGCTTCGCGGCGGGTCCTTCCCTCTCTCGCAAGCGGGAGAGGGTTGGGGTGAGGGCTTCTACCCTTCCATCGCCCCGATCTGCTCCGCGAGTTCCAGCAGAGTGTTCGCCTGTTTCAAGTGCGGCATGTCGACCATCATGCCGTCGAGGCCAACCGTTCCCATGCCAGGGTTCTCCGCGAAGACGGCGACCACCCGTTTGGCGTGCGCGATTTCTTCCTCGGACGGCGTGAAGGCCTTGTTAATGATCGGCGGTTGCGCCGGGTGGATGGCAATCTTGCCAACGAAACCGGCCTTACGGTCGCGCAGACAATCTTCTTCCAACCCCTTATCATCGCGAAAATTGGTGATCAACACGCCGACCGGCTGCACGTCGATGGCGCGGCAAGCGGCGAGGCAGAGTCCCTTCACCTGTTTGTAGACATCGTCGTAGTCGCCATCGGACCCGCGATTATCACTGGCGCCTAAGGCCGCCGCCAAATCTTCCGCCCCCCACGTCATGCCGACCAAGCGGTCGCTGACCCCGTCGAGATAGGTATGGAAGGTGAGGACAGAAGCCGCGGTCTCTGTCGCAACGCAAAGGATCTTGGTTGAACCGAGCTCAATCCCTTCACGTGCCTCAAGCGCCGAGAGGTAATTGCAGAGCGTATTCACCTCCTCCGCCGAATAGACCTTTGGCAGGCAAATACCGTCCGGCTTCCCTGGCATGATCGCGGCCAGATCCGGCAGCGCCAAGTCGGTGTCGAGCGGATTACAGCGCACGTAGAGTTTCTGGCGCGAGCGGTCGGTGTGTTTCTGCAGGTATTCGCACACCATCGTGCGGGCGATGTCTTGCCGATCGTTCGATACTGAATCTTCTAGATCGAGAATTAAGGCGTCGGCGACGTTCTCCCGCCCCTTCTCCAGCTTGCGCTCGCTATCGCCAGGGACGAATAGCCAGGACCGGATAATCATACCGGCCTCTTCATCATAAAGGCAGTTCGGGTGCAGAATGCGACTTCCTCGTCCCGCTGGTTGTAGCCGTAGTGCTCAAAGATCACGAGACCGCCGGTCGGACGCGACTTCGATTCCCGTTTCTCTATAACCCTGGTCATGGAGCGCAGCGTATCGCCGTGAAAGACCGGTTTCTTGAAGCGCACGTCGTTCATGCCGAGATTGCCGAACGTGGTGCCGAGAGTGGTGTCATCGACAGAGACACCGATGACGAGACCAAGCGTGAACAGGCTGTTCACGATACGTTGGCCGAACTCGGTGTTCTTTGAGAACTCTTCGTCCAGGTGCAGCGGTTGCGGGTTGTGGGTCATCGCACAGAACATCAGATTATCGGTCTCGGTAACCGTGCGGGTGAGTGCGTGCTTGAACTCCATTCCGATTTCGAATTCTTCGTAATATAAACCAGCCATTTTCGTTTCTCCTTCTTCTATTTGTCTCTGCCGGGGCCGACCGGCGATTTCAGGCGTATCTTGCGGCAGACAAGCCGCAGGTCGCAGACCATTGCCGTCTTGTCGTGCTGATTGATTGCTTCCAATTTCACCACCACCAGACCATCGGCATGTTCGTTGCCGCGGTCGATCAATTCCGTAATCTCACCTTTCGCCCAAAGCGTGTCTCCGACATATGTGGGCGCCATCATGCGCAGCTTGTCCACACCGGCCAGCGCCGAAAGGATTTCGCCGTCATAGCCCAGCAATCCGACCGCGATCGTATAGACCATCGGGCCTTGGGCGATTCGTTTGCCGTACACGGTATGCTGGGCGAACTCGTCGTTGGTCTGGAGCTCGAGCCAGCTGCCCATGAACATGGCGAAATTGACGATGTCGGTCTCGGTAATCGTGCGCCCGGTCGATATCTTACTGTCGCCGACCTTCATTTCGCCGAATGGCTTGTCGATCATAAAAAATTCACTCCTCGTTAGGGTCTAAAATGGTAGAGGGCGGGCCCCGCCGGTCAATCGAGGAATAGGGGTTATCGCCAACTCTTTTCCATCACCGGAAACGGCCCACTTTTAAAAACATGACAGCTCCAACATTGACTCTTGAAGACGGACCGATTGGCGCTGCCATCAGCGCCGTCGATCTCACCGGCGATATTCCGGAAACAGTTTTCAGCGAGATCGAGCGCACGATTGCCGAGCGCGCGGTCGTCGTCATGCGGGACCAAGTCGATCTCCCTTCCTCTGCCCTCGTCACCTTCGCCCGGCGATTCGGCACGCCACAGGTCAATGTGCGTGCCGAGGCCAATAACGATGCGAACCCCGAGATATTCTGGGTATCCAACGTCAATGAAAATGGCAAACCGCTTGGCTCCCACGATGCCGGGCGTTACTGGCATTCGGATCTTTGCTATTTGGAAAAGCCGAGTGACCTGACCTTGCTACATGCCTTGGAGGTACCCTCGAAGAACGGTGTGAGCTATGGCGCCACACAGTTCGCTAGCGCGGCCGCGGCATATGACGCTCTGCCGGAAGACATTAAAGATCGGATCAACGGCCGCGCGGCGCGCAACGGCTATCGCTTTATGTGGAACCGCAAGGCACATGAATTCGGTAAACGGCCCGTGCTCAGCGAGGAAGAGCTCGCCAAATTTCCCGACGACGCCGTCCAGCCCATCGTCCGCACCCATCCACGCACAGGGCGGAAATGCCTCTATGTCTGTGACGGCTATACCCACCAAATCGACGGGTTGCCAAAAGACGAGAGCGACAAATTACTCGCCCTCCTCTTCGAGCATCTCACCCGCGAAGAATTTCGCTACAGCCACGAATGGCGCGTTGGTGATCTACTAATTTGGGACAATTGCGCGGTCCAGCACAAGGCGCTTGGCGTTGCCCCATCCTGCTTTGCGGATCAGC
>CAXAGK010000236.1:0-6323 GCA_963968305.1 uncultured Rickettsiales bacterium
GTAATGAAGGAGCTGGGGGTCGCGTTCGAGCAGAAGATTCCAGGTATGGCACACGACTTGTTTGGCTCTTCGCCACGGCTCTCTCATGGCAGCGATTTTGAGACCACCATGGCTTATATCACGCAGGCCAACGTTTCATTCTCGCTACGTGGTGGAACGCGTGAGATTGTGCGGGGCATTATCGCCCGCGGGCTCGGCATGCGATGAGCGAACTTCGGGAAATCCTGGGCGAGACGGTCACGCGACTGTTCGCCGATCTTTGCACCAAGGATCTGTTGGAAAAAGCCGACGCGGGTGAATGGCCAGAGGAGCTTTGGACCACGGTCATCGAGAACGGCTTGAGCCAACCGTTGTTGCCGGAGGAGAAGGGCGGCGTCGGCGCGGGTTGGGAGGCGGCCTATGTCATCCTGCACGCTGCGGGGCGTTACGCAGCACCCATCCCATTGGCGGAGACGGTGTTGGCTGGATGGCTACTCGATCAGGCCGGGATGGATATGCCAGACGGTATCTTGTCTGTGGTGCCTGATGTAGATGGTATCTCGCTATCGGCGTCGGGTGAGGTCACGGGCGATGCGTTGAATGTGCCCTGGGCCGCACGGGCCGATTATCTCGTCGGACTGGCGCGACAGGATGGCGGTTTGGCCGTCTATCTCGCACCGAAAGAGGCGTTTACAGCGACAGCCGATCAAAATATCGCGCGCGATCCACGGGATGCGGTTGAGTTTAGTGGGACGGCGCAGTTGGCAACAGCTCCGGCAAGCTTCAATGCGGAGACGTTGCGGCTCTACGGTGCGATGGTGCGTTCGGCGCAGATGGCGGGAGCGTTGGAGCGGATCCTTGAGGACACGTTGGAATATACCGGCGATCGTACGCAGTTCGGAAAACCGATAGGCAAATTCCAGGTCATCCAGCAGAACCTCGCGATGACGGCAGCGGAAATAGCGGCGGCCGTGATGGCGGCGCAGAACGCGTTCCGGGCGGCGGAGCAAGGGACGCCCGATTTCGAGGCGGCTTGCGCCAAGGTGCTGGCTGGGGATGCCGCCGGAGTGGCGACGGATATCTGTCACGAAACCCACGGTGCCATCGGCTTCACCTACGAGCACCACCTGCATTTCTTCACGCGGCGGCTGTGGTCGTGGCGCGGAGAGTTCGGGGCGGAAGCGGAATGGGCGGAACGTCTCGGTCGGCGCGTCGCGGCACGGGGTCCGGATGCTTTATGGTCGGACATCACCGCGAGGCAGTCCGCGAACGTCTAAAAGGGGAGTAGGATATGCGGGGGAGAAACGCACTCGTTACCGGATCGACACGGGGCATCGGCGCCGCTGTCGCGGCGGCTCTGGCGGCCGAGGGATGCAACGTCATGCTGAGCGGTTTCGGTGACGCCGATGTCATCGAGGCGACACGCCAAGGATTGGCCGATGAACACGGTGTTTCAGTCGCTTATTGCAGCTCGGATCTTAGCAAGGAAGACGAGGTCGATGCGCTGACAAAAGAAGCGGAAGACGCGTTCGGCGGAATCGATATCCTAATCAACAACGCTGTCATCCGATACTTTCATGGTATCGACGATTTCCCACGCGAGGAGTGGAACCACGCCCTTGCGGTCAATGTGACGGCACCCTTCATCCTCACGCAGAACGTACTGCCGGGCATGCGGGAGCGGAAATGGGGACGGATCGTTAATTTCTCTTCCGTGCTCGGCATGGCGGCGCGAAGTGGGCGCGCTGATTATGTTGTCTCCAAGCATGCGATGTTGGGGCTCACACGTTCCACCGCTGCCGAAATCCGAGAGATCGAAGGGATCACTTGTAATGCGATTTGCCCAGGATCCGTTTTGACACCCAACACGGAAATAAAGATCGGTGAATTGGCGGAGGAGAAAGGCCTATCCTTCGAAGACGCAATGGCCGTGTTCCTGGCACGGCGCGGACAGAGTCGGAACTTCATCCAGCCGGCGCAGGTCGCCAAATTGATCGTTTTTCTCTGCCAAGATAGCTCGCTGGACATCACCGGTGCCGCGTTGCCGATCGACCAAGGACGCTCGGCGACGTGGTTGGAGTTCGGACAATGATTCTGGGCTATATCGGCGTCGGCGATATGGGCGGACCGATGGCGCACAATCTGTTGAAGGCCGGTTTCGAGGTCGTGGTTTTCGACACTCAACAAGACCGCCTTGATAGCCTTGTCGACGCCGGGGCTGTGGGCGCGTCGTCGGCACGCGAAGTCGCGGATAAGGCGGAAGTGGTCATGGTCTGCCTCAACACAATTGGAGCGGCGCATGCGGTGGCTAAGGAGGTTGCGGCTGGCTCCGCCGTGAAGACCTATGTCGATATGTCGACGACCGGCCCATCTGTGGCGAAAGATGTGCGCGCGCATTTCGAAGACATGGACATTACCATGCTCGACGCGCCAATCAGCGGTCATATCAGCAAAGCGGTGGACGGCTCGCTGACCATCATTGTCTCGGGCCCGAAGGCAGCGGCAGATCATACGAAACCGGCGTTCGAAGCGATGGGTGAGAATATCTTCTACATCGGCGACATCGCGGGCGGCGGACAGATGATGAAGCTTGCCAACAATTATCTGAATAACGTGCAGGCCATTGCCACCAGTGAGGCGATTACCATGGGGATCAAGTTTGGCCTCGATCCGCAAATCATGTTCGATATCCTGAACGTCAGCACCGGGTGTAATTCTCAGACCTCCGGCAAGCTGCGGGATGCGGTACTGTCACGCGAATTCGCGGGTGGTGCCAATATGAAGATCAGCCATAAAGACATCAGCCTCGCAGTCGGGGAGGCGGAGAGCCTCGGCTCGCCGGCGCTTACTGGTGCCTTGGTGCGAGGTATCTTCGAGGAGGCATTGGCGAGGGGTGGGGACAAGGAACGCTCTAGCGCGATTTTTAAATACGTGGCCGCGAAAGCTGGTCTCGATTTCGGCGGAGGCGGCTAAGCCCTCTGTCTTTCATCACAAAAGGGGAGGTGCCGTTATGGCTAAGTTTACCTATGACGAGAACGAGGATTTTGTGCGCGGGCGTCAAATTCGCAGCGACGTACTCGGAGCCGAGTATGCCGATCGCACAACGCAAGTCGGCGCTGACGATGATTTCATGGGGCCGTTGCGCCAGCTCTCCGGAGAATTCGTCTGGGGTAAGATTTGGTCGCGCCCCGGTCTTGATATTAAATCCCGCCGTCTAATCAATATCGCCATGTTGGCGGCGCTCAACCGTCAGCCGGAAGTGACGACGCATATTCGCGCGGCCATCGAAGAAGGCGGCGTTACAAAGGATGAAGTGCAGGAAGTATTGCTGCACGTGATGGCGTATTGCGGCATTCCAGCGGCGGTCGACGCCTTTCGGACGGCTAAGGAATATTTCGATTCTGTTGAGGAGAAAGAATGATGCTAAAGGGAAAAACGGCGCTCATTACCGGCTCGGTAATAGGTATCGGCAACGCAACGGCGCGGGCATTCGCGGCGCAAGGCGTCAATATCATGCTCAATGGTCTCGGTGAGCCCGACGATATCGAGAAGATCCGCGCCGGGATGGAAGCGGAATACGGTGTTACCGTTAAGTATCACGGCGCCGATTTGGCTCAGCGCGATCAGACCGAGGATTTGGCGAAGTCGACACAGGATCAGTTCGGCTCGATCGATATTCTCGTGAATAATGCGGTCATCCGCTATTACGACGACATCGTCGATTTCGATCCCAAGAACTGGGATCACGCCATGGCGGTGAATGTAACGGCACCCTTCGATCTGACCCGCTGTGCCTTGCCGGGGATGCGCAAGAACGGCTGGGGCCGGATCGTAAATATGTCGTCGATCATGGGGCTTGCCGCGCGTTCGGGCCGCGCCGACTACATTACTTCGAAGACGGCGATTATCGGTATTACACGGGCGACAGCGGCGGAGACATTGCGCGACCCTAATATAACCTGCAACGCAATTTCACCGGGTTCGGTGCTGACCGACTTCATCAAGGCGCGCATCCAGAAGATGGCCGAGGAACGCCAGATTGGCTTCGAGGAGATGGCCAAGCGCTACCGGAAGGACCTCGGTCAGATCGCGGATTTCATTCAACCCGAACAGATTGCGGATGCGATGCTCTATTTCTGCCGCGACGAATCCCGTCACATCACCGGAACCGTACTACCGATTGACGGTGGGTTGGTTGCGACTTGGATCGAAAATCCGGACGATCTTTAGGATGGTGTAATGACCGCTGTAACACCTTCGGCGGCCCGGCTTGATCTCGCGGATTCAACTTTTGAGATCAACGAGTATTGCCACGCTCAGGGGTGGACCGACGGATTGCCGGTAATGCCCCCCGACGGAGGAAAAGGTAGCGGAAATGGCAGCTGGGTCATCCTTGCCGCCGGACATGGTCTTGGGTGTCATGGCGCCGGCGAATGGAACGGTGACCATCGAAAAACTCGCAGCGAATGCCGTCATGGCCGGTTGCCTACCGGAATACTTTCCTGTTGTGGTGACCGGTATGCAGGCGGTGCTGCGGACGGAGTTTAATATTGGCGGTTTAGCGACAACGACCGGTGGTGGCGCTCCCGGCTTTATTGTCAGCGGCAGGATCGCCGACGACCTCAGCGCGGGCGGCACGGGGTGTTTCGGTCCGGGCTATCGCGCGAATTTGGCGATCGGGCGGGCATTGCGTCTTGCGATCCGGAACTTGGGCGGAGCGCATCTCGGTGACATGGATAAGTCGACACAGACTTGGCCTGGAAATTTGGGTTTCTGTTTTGCTGAGAACGTGGCAAGGAGCTCGTTCGAGCCTTTGCGCGTGGCTGAAGGTTTCAGCGCGGATACGTCGACGCTACCGGTGCTTGGGCTTCGGGGGTGCATTACATTAACGAGACCGCGCAAGAGACCGGACGCGGAAATTTAGAAACCATCGCGGGATTGATGCGGCGCATGGGAATCGTCAATTACATGTATCAAGGGCACGGTAGTTTCATTGCCATTGTCCTTGGCCCGGAGCACGCCAAAGAAATTGCCGACGATGGATACTCCCGCCGCGATATCCAAGAATTCCTCTTTGAGGACGCGCGCATGACGATGCGCGACCTAAGTGATCGTACCTACTGGAACTTTCGCTCCTGGCCCGAAGAGTACGATATCGATGACCCGGACTATTTAGTACCGATCGTGATGGATCCGGAAAAATTTATCGTATTGGTCGCCGGAGGAGACGGCCGTCAATCTGCGTGGCTATCATCCTGGTATCAGACGAAGGCGATCACGTTGGAGATTGAGCGCTGACTGGCACCTCATTCTGAGCATGTCGAAGGGCGAGCACGCAACTATCCGAACCGTTAGCTCAGCTTTTCCGCACGCACCTTAATCCCTGCCTCTTCGCGGTCCCACGTATCCGCCGTGATACCGTCCTCCCGCAAAAGGCCTTTTTGTATCTTCGTCGTCGGAGTCTTCGGCAGCTCGTCCATGATGCGGATATAGCGCGGGATCATGAAGTGGGCCATGCGGGGGCGAAGGAATTGCAATAGTTCCGCCGGATCGATGGATTGCCCGGCCTTGGCTGCCAGGACGACCATCACTTCGTCCTCACCGAATTCGCTCGGAACCGCGATGGCGGCGCATTCTTGGACGGCGGGGTATTCGTTGACTTGGGATTCCACCTCGAGCGAAGAGATGTTTTCACCACGTCGTCGGATCGCGTCTTTGATGCGGTCGACATAGAAGAAGTCGCCGTCTTCGGTCATGTGGAACGCGTCGCCGGTGTGGAACCAACCGTTGCGCCAAGCTTCGACCGTGGCATCGGGATTCTTGTAGTAGCCGTGGTTCATCGCCCAGGGTTGGTCGGTGCGGATGATTAATTGCCCTGTGGTGCCGGGCGGAACTTCGATGTCATTGTCGTCGACGACGCGCAGAGTGACGCCATCGCGCGGGCGGCCGCAATATCCGGCTTGCGTTGGGTTGGCGGGAGAGAAGATCGGGCAAGAGATTTCCGTCATGTTGAAGATGGTGTGGACGGTCACGCCGAAACGTTCTGCCAGATGCGTCGCCTCTTCGTTGAAGGGTACGACCATCATGGTATTCATGCAGTGGTTTTTGTCCTCGTCGCGCTGATCTTCCTTCAACAGGAATGCCGCCATCACTCCGAGCAAGAAGACGACGGTGCTGCGGGTGCGCTCCACCGTCTCCCAAAAGGTGTCGGTGCGGAAGCCTGTCGTCATGGCGATGGAAGCGCCTCGGCACAGCATCGAATAGACGATGAAGCAGCCGCCGATATGGAACATCGGCATGTTGATCAAGTAGCGGTCGTCGTCGGAGACGCAGGTCCAGACGTC
>CAXAGK010000237.1:0-6304 GCA_963968305.1 uncultured Rickettsiales bacterium
GCCGTGGACCTCGCCGACCCGGAAGACCGTGTGGTTCTCGCCACTCTTACCGGCGGCGCGGCGCACGTGGCCCGCTTCGCAAAGGTCGACGGTGATCGAGCTGGCGATACAGCCGAGCACCCGGCCCCAGCCGACGATCCCGGCGATGGTTTCCTCGTTGATGCAGTTCTGCAGAGAGACGATATAGCCGCCCGGTGACAGATACTGTTGGATCATCATCGACGCCCAGGCAGTGTCGTAGGACTTCACGCAGACGAAGGCGATATCGAACGGTTCAGCCTTGGCGGTCGCCTGCAGCTCGGTGATGTGGATGGCGTTCACCGGCACGGTGAATTCCGGCACGTCGCGGATATGGCTGATCTTCAACCCGTCGGCCCGCATCTTCTCGACATTCTCTGGCCAGAAATCGATAAAGGTGACGTCCTCGCCCGCCTGCGCCATATGCGCCCCGGCATATCCCCCGACCGCACCCGTCCCGACAATCGCAATCCGCTTACCCATCTCGCTACTCCCTCTTGTTGCACGCCCATTGCGGGCTTTCTCGACAATTTAGGTCTACGAAGCGCGGTGGCGATATGGGACAGGCTTTTCCCGTGTCGGTGCCAATCACATAATTTTTAGAGAGCAAAATTAAATTAGAGGACAATCCATCATTTGAATTAAGTAGCAGTCACCGAAAGATGCGTAATCTAAACAATCCGCTCTCGAGGCAGCATCACAATCACGGTCGTCCCCTTTCCAGGGTGCTTTCAATTTTCAAGTTGCCGCCGTGCATTTCGGTCAGGTGTTTTGAGAGGGTCAGGCCGAGGCCGGTGCCGCCCTGGGTGCGGAGTGAGCCGTGCCGCACTTGGCCGAACGGCTCCAGAACCTTGGGGATGTCCTTGGCGGAGATACCGATCCCTGTGTCCGTCACTCGGAGGGCGACATTGCCCGCATTTGTTTTCTTGTAGCTGACGGTGATTGTGCCGCCTTCGGGAGTAAAGCGAACCGCGTTGGATAGCAGGTTGATCAAGGTTTACCGAATTTGCCGCGTGTCTGCCCTGATCTGGGCGAGGTTGGGCGACACGTCGTTGACCAATGTCTGGTCCTTGGCATCCGTGTGAACGGCGGTCAGGCGGATGGCTTCTTCGACCGGCAACGCCAGGTCGAACTCGTCCTCGTCCAAGGAAAGTTCGCCGGCCTCGATGCGCGAGATATCGAGAATTTCGTTGATCAGTTTGAGCAGGTGGCTGGCGGAGCTGTATATGTCAGTTGAATATTCGGTATATCGCTTGTCCAGCGCGCCGAAATAGCCGTCCCGCATGAACTGCGCGAAGCCGATGATCGAGTTCAGGGGCGAGCGCAGCTCGTGGCTCATATTAGCAAGAAATTTGGACTTACCGCGGCTCGCCCTCTCGGTCTCTTCGAGGCTGATGGCGAGTTCTTTTTCGATCCGTTTGCGGTCGGTGATGTCCTCGGAAATTCCCAGCAAATATTTCGGCAGCCCTTTGTTCGTCGCGGATGGCGAACTTGCGGGTGTGGCGTAGGCGTTGTCCTTTGGTCCGCGCGTCGATCGGCTCTCCCCAGATATCGACCACGCCGGTTTGTTGCAGAACCTCACGGTCCTAGGTGGTGAAGGCTTCTGCTTGCTCGCGCGGCAAGAAATCAAAATTGGACTTGCCGATCAGCACATCGCGAGGCGCGCCAATCAACTCCTCGCCCGCACGGTTGAACAAGGTGAAGCGGAGGTCCTCAGCATCCTTCACAAAGACCATGTTCGGGATGTTTTTGATAATGGCGTCGAGGTATAGTTCTTGGGTTGTTTGTTCGGTTACATCCCGCGCCACCGTCACGAATTGACGTTGGCCGAAATGTGCCATTTCGGTGATTGCCAACTGCATGTGGAAGGTCGAGCCGTCCTTGCGCCGGCCGTCCAAATATCGATCGTCTCCATCCGCATCTACTCATGCGGTTCCGTCATCGGTTACACCGGTTTGGGGGTCGGCTCGAAATCTGTGCGAGGCCGACATGATCGTGTTTAGATTCTGCGCGAATAACTCGTCGGGTGGATAGCCGAAGACTTCGCGCACGGCGGAATTCGCACTGCGAATGGTACCCTTTTCATCAAGCCCCAAAATCGCGTCGCAGACGCTCTCGATCATTACGCTGAATCGGCTCGCTTGATGGGCCGCGTAGACCGCGCCTCTATCGGTTTGTGTAAGCTCCTGTTCGATATAGTCGGCAATATCGCGAATTCTCTGCAGGTCGTCGGCGTCGAGAATTCTTGGCGTGGCATCTGCCAAGCAGAGGGTGCCTATTCTCTGACCGTCCGCTGTACGGATAGGCGCACCTGCATAAAACCGGATGTACGGTGATCCCGTGACCATCGGATTGTCGTGGAACCGGTCGCCCTCAGCCGCATCGGGTACGTATAGGACACGGTCTTCCGTGATCGTAAGGTTACAGAAAGAGGACGCCCGGAGACCTTCGGTTTCCAAAATGCCGAGATGGGTCTTGAACCATTGCCGCTCCGCATCGATGAAGGTGATCAGCGTAGTCGAAACCTTGAATTGATTCTTTGCGATGCGGGCAAGCCGCTCGAAATGCTCCTCCGGCAAACTGTCCATGATGGCGACGGAGTCCAACGCGGTCAGATGCCTCAATTTGTCGATGTCTATGTGCTTTTCCGCCAAATGCTTATCGTCTCCAACACCGAATTGCTCCCACCATAACATTACAGTAGTTGTTCGGTGGAATCACCGGACATTCTTCTGAATGGGTTCGTATCCTAATTTCGTATTTTAATAATGTTGTCGGAAGAAGCTGCGCACGTCCTCGATGAACGTGTCGCCGACTTCCAGCGCGGTGAAATGCCCGCCCGCGTTTAATCGTGTTTCATGCACGACATTGCCGAGCCGTTGCACCCAGCTCGATGGCGGGGGTGGGTAGAGATCATTTGGTGGGAGGCAGACTCCGAGCGGGAGGTCGATCTTCTGGCCGGGTTTCATGGCGCCGCTGCGCTCATTGCGGAAGAATCCCCGATACATCCGGGTCGAACTATTGATGGTACCGGTCGCCCAATAGATCGTGATGTTGGTCAGCAGTTGGTCCATGGTGAAGGGCGGTGCGTCGGCGTCGGGCGCGGCCCAGCGGTGGAATTTCTCCGTGATCCAACCGGCAAGGCCCACCGGAGAATCGGTGAGGCCGTAGGACAGCGTCTGGGACTTGGTCGCTTGGATTTCCTGGTAGGCTGTCTCATCCCGCAAGTGTTTCTTGGCCTCGCCCAGCCATATAGCTTCTTCGTCGGTCAACGGTGGATCATCCGGCCCGATGCCCGGCCGCAGTGGCAGAATGTTGACGTGGAGTGCCGCGATCCCGCCTGGGTGATCGAGTGCCATGCGTGCGCCGATGACCCCGCCCCAGTCGCCTCCCTGCACGCCGTATCGCGCGTAGCCGAGTACGTCCCGCATAAGCTGGCTCATCATACCGCCGGTCGCTTGCGGGCCGAGGGTCGTCTTCGGGATGCCGGAGAAACCGTAGCCCGGCAGGGAAGGGGCGATGATCGTCAAGCCATCATCTGGGTCGCTGCCGAACCGTTCCGGGTGCGCCAGCGGTTCGATCACGTCGAGGAATTCGGCGATGGAGCCCGGCCATCCATGCATCAGCAAAAGCGGGAGGGGGTTCGTACCACTACCGGTCTCATGGATGAAGTGGATATCGACGGTCTCGCCGTTCTCCGCGTTGATCGGTGCGGTGAATTGCGGAAAGGCGTTTATCCTCGCTTCAGCCGCACGCCAATCGAAGCCGTCGCACCAATATTCGACGAGTTGCCTCATGTAGCCGAGATTGGCGCCGTAGTCCCAACCAGCTTCATCCGGCTCATCTGGCCAACGGGTGTTGGCGAGCCGCGCCTTTAGATCGTCGAGCACAGCATCAGAGATGGCGACTTCGAAGGGAGTGGGTGTGGTAATAAACGTATTCCACAAGTTTTGTCATTCCCGCGTAGGTGGGAATCCAGCCACTCGATGTCGGCCTTCTGGATTCCCGCCTGCGTGGGAATGACGGGCAATGGCTATTCCGTGGCCTGCGGGGTGCCCCGCCAGTCACCGATGTTCGGGCGATTGAGGCCCAGGTGGTCGCGCAGAGTTGAGCCCGAATATTCCTTGCGGTAGATGCCGCGCTTTTGCAGTTCCGGGATGACGTATTTCACAAAATCCTCGAAGCTGCCCGGCTGATGCGTCGGGCCGATCACGAAGCCGTCGCAGGCCCGGCCTTCCCACCATTCTTCGATCCGGTCAGCTATTTCTTTTGGACCGCCGACCCAGGCGTTGCGGAGCAAGCCGCGCCCGGTGACCTGCATGAAGTCGCGGGGCGTCGGGTTCTTGATGCCTTCCTCGACGACGACGCGGTCGCGCATGGCCTGCATTCCGGAGATATTGTTAATTTCATCGTCGGTGAATGGCTCGTCCATCCCCTTGGTCGCAAAATCGAAATTGAGTGCTTCCGAGAGCAGCAGCAATTGATCCATCTCGTTCGGCAGTTTCTCGTAGGCGGCGGCCTTATCCTCGGCTTCCGCCCGTGTCTCGGCGCAGATTGGATAGAACAGGCTGCAGATTTTCATGCCTTCCGGGTCGCGCCCGGCGGCGGCGGTTATTTCCTTCTGCAGTTTGTAGCGCGCCTGGGCCTGCTCCATACTGTGATAGACGACGAACAGCAACTCGCCCCAACGCGCGGCGAATTCCTGGCCGCGCCCGCTCATACCGGCCTGGATCACCACCGGATGTCCTTGCGGCGTGCGTGGCACGGTAAAGGGGCCACGCGACGACATGTACTTGCCCTTGAAGTCGATCTTATGAACCTTGTCCGGATGGGCATAGATATTGTTTACCTTGTCGACGACGATCGCGTCGTCTTCCCAACTGTCCCAATGACCGAGCACAATTTCCATAAACTCATCCGCTTCGTCGTAGCGTAGATCGTGGGCGGTGTGGATTTCCCGGCCCATGTTCTTGGCTTCGTTGTCGTTGACCGAGGTCACGACATTCCAGGCGGCGCGGCCTTTGGTCATCAGATCGAGGGTCTGAAATAGGCGCGCCACATGGAAGGGCTCGTAATAGGTCGTCGAGTATGTGGCACCGAGCCCGAGATGTTTCGTCACTGCCGCCATGCTCATCAAGCACGTCACTGCGTCCAACTTCACGCAACGGATACCGTTCTTCACCGTCTCGCCGTGGTCGCCGCCATACATATCCGGCATGGCCAGGCGGTCATCGAAGAAGCCGACGTCGAACTTTCCTTCCTCAAGCACCCGCGCGATATGCTGGTAGTATTCCGGCGAATAGGTGTCCGTCCGTGCATCCGGATGCCGCCAGGAAGCGGGCAGGGTGGTGCAATTCTGGGCCTGCAGGAAGGCGACGAAGTGAATTTGGCGCATCGGAGGATCCTTGTAGCCGTCCTAGCGGTATCAGGCGCGGCAAATGGGGCAAAAGCTGTAAAACTGATATTGTCCGCAAATTCGTCCGGACAAATGCCCAGGGAAATGAATTTTTGAAAAATACTAATACGGCCGTTCACCCGCGATTGTGATCCGGTGCATGAAGCGTGCTGCCTCCCCATAATCGTGGACGGCATAATGCATGGCGCATCGGTTGTCCCACAGGACCAAGTCGCCCGGTTTCCAACTGTGTCTGTAGGTTCGATCCGGATTTGGGCTTTGCCGGTACAAATAATCAAGAAGGGGGCGGCTTTCTTCCTCAGTCATATCCTCGAAACACGGCGTGAGTTCGGCGTTGCCGATGAAAAGCGCTTTTCGCCCGGTCTCCGGGTGTGTGCGGACTGCCGGGTGAAGGGTGAAAGGGATATCTCCCTCATGCCCTGTGCGCTTCGCCATTTTAGCACCGCTGTATTTAACGCGTCGCCCTTCGAGTAGCGCCTTCATACCGTCGGAGAGGTCCTCGTAGGCCAGATACTGGTTGCACCACATGGTGTCGCCACCGCTGGCTGGTAGTTCGCGTGCCGCCAAAATTGAAATCGCAGGCGGATGTTTAATATACGGCGAATTCGAGTGCCAATACTCGGTCGGTGTACCTGATTTTCGACGATTGCGGACCTGCAAGATTCCGGGATACCCATTCAGGGAAGTGAGCATCGGCGTGAACATGATGTCGCCCCAGCGTTCTGCGAAAGAGAGCAGCGCCGCGTCGTCATCTTGCTGATCCGGAATAACCAGCATGCAGCGCTCAAACAGGGTTGCTTGAATCTCCGCGAATGTATCGTCGTCCAGTTTTGAGAGGTCGAAGCCGCGAATGGTTGAGCCGATTGCCGG
>CAXAGK010000238.1:0-6301 GCA_963968305.1 uncultured Rickettsiales bacterium
GGTGTCAAACGAATGGGAACGCTCGGCGTTTGAGATTCCGCGACCTGCGCCGTTTCCGTTATTGGAGATTTCGCACCGACTTCTGATTCTGAACCAGGTGCAGGTAAAGGTGGCGGTGCATCTGTTTGGACCAGGTCGAGGGCTTTCTTAAGGGCTTCATTAGCAGTCCGTGGCCGAGCCTTATTAGATGTTGCTACTGCCGGTCTTTCTATCGCTACGGGTTTTTCCGCATTTGGCAATTGCGTTGTGACCGACGGCTTTGGATCCTTGGGCGGAAGTTCCGTTGGTTGTTCCGCAGGAGGCAGCAGGCGTTCGACCTTCTGGTCGTCTTCTCGTTGTTCCAAAGTATTGAAGACATACTTGTCACGATTGGGCACATCCACTCCACCCGGATTGGAAGGCGGTGCCTTCAAGGCGCCCTTCGGACGAAGTAACGGCGCGGCATCTTCACTTCCTTCGAGGATCCCCTGGTTGTAGGCATACCAAGTGACCGCACCAAATCCGACGATTGCAACGAATGCTCCGACAGCCGGGATCGCCTTGTGAATACGCCGGGTGGTACCCCGGTCTCGGATGACATCCTGATCGAGTGCGGCAAGTTCCTCGCGAAGCTTGTCCGAACGCCGTGCCATCAGCGCATTTCCTCCACAGCCTCGACGCCGAATACCGCCAGACCGGACGCAATCACAATCTGTGTCGCCCGCGCCAACGCCAGGCGTGCCCGCGTCAGTTCGCCCGCACCAACACGCACCATACGCAAGGACGGATCCTCACGGCTACCCTTGGTCCAGAGCCCATGGAAGGCGGCCGCTAAATCGTACATGTAAAACGCCAAGCGATGAGGCTCATGAGCTTCAGCCGCGCTTTCAAGCGTTCGCGGCCAAGCAGCGATCACCTTAATCAGGTTGAGTTCAGCATCGTCTTTCAACAAAGCTAAATCCGCGGCCGCCAACGCGCCAGTCGCCGTATTCAATTCGGGAAGAGCTTCCGCCGCCATCCGCATCACGGAATGACAGCGCGCATGGGCATATTGCACGTAGAACACTGGATTTTCGCGAGATTGTTCCCGAACGACAGCAAGATCGAAATCAAGTGGCGCGTCATTTTTTCGCGTCAGCATGATAAATCGCACGACACCGGAGCCGACCTCGTCCACCAAATCGCGCAAGGTCACGAAGTTACCGGCTCGCTTCGACATGCGAATCAGTTCGCCATTTTCCATCAAGCGAACAATCTGGCAAATCTTCACATCCAGGCGAGCGCCCTGCTCCGTCACCGCATCTGTCGCGGCGACCATCCGTTTGACGTACCCGCCGTGGTCCGCCCCCCAAACGTCGATCAATTCACCATAGCCGCGTAAGTATTTATCTCGATGATAGGCGATATCGGACGCGAAATAGGTCCAGCTACCGTCTGACTTCTTCAATGGCCGGTCGACGTCATCCTTGAATTCAGTGGATTTGAAAAGCGTCTGCGGACGCGGCTCCCAATCGTCTGGCTTCTTGCCTTTGGGTGGTTTAAGAACGCCGGTATAGACCAGCTCTCGCGCTTCCAGATTTTCGAGCACTTCATCTACCCGACCGGCCTCCACCAGTTTCTGCTCAGACGTAAATACATCATGCCGGACGTCCAAGGTCGCCAGATCAGAGCGCACCATATCCATCATTGCATCGATTGCGAACTCGCGGAATGACGCCAACCAATCGTCCTCTGGCGCACTCTTCCAGCGATCCCCATCCCGGGTAGCCAAAGCTTCGCCGACGGGAATCATATATTCGCCTGGATATAAACCCTCCGGGATTTCACCGATGTCCTCGCCCAAAGCTTCGCAATAGCGCAAATGAGCGGAACGGGCCAAGGCATCGACCTGTGCGCCCGCATCGTTGATATAATATTCGCGGCAAACGTCGTAACCAACCTTCTCCAGTAAGGAGGCCAATGCGTCTCCAAAAACGGTCCCTCTCGCATGACCGATATGCAACGGGCCAGTCGGATTGGCGGAGACATACTCAACGTTCACTTTACCGCCCGCGCCAATGTTGGATTCGCCGAACGCATCGCCCTTCTTCAATACCTCACCGAGTACGGCGTGCCACATCGTTGGATCAAGGCGCAGGTTGATGAAACCGGGTCCGGCGATTTCAACATCGGATACACTGTCGTCTTGGCGTAATATTTCCGCTAATTTTTCAGCCAAATCGCGTGGCTTCATGCCAGCAGGCCTGGCCAACACCATCGCCGCGTTAGTCGCCAAATCGCCATGGTCGGCCTCTCGCGGCGGCTCAACGGAAACACGCGATGTATCGATCTCTTTCGGCACGACGCCATCGCTTGCGAGAGCCGCAATCGCATTAACAATCCGCCCACGGTATTCAGAAAAGAGGTTCATCAGACTCTGGCATCCACCTTAAAATACGCGTCGTGACATTTGAGCGCATAATTATCCGTCATCCCGGCGATATAATCTGCGACAATTCGTGCCACCGAAGTAGCATCGCCGTTATCGGCTAGATTGCGCCATTCGACCGGCATGTCAGCGGGTGTCTCCATGAAATGCACGAACAGATCTCGAATGACCCGCTTTGCCTTGTCGACTTCCCGCATGACGCTGTGATGGCGGTACATATGACGGAATAGAAAGTCTTTCAAGGCGCGGTCTTTCGCACTCATGTCTGCTGAAAAAGCGACGATGGAGCGACGCAGATTTCGAACTTCAGCCGCACTTCCCGGTTTATCCTCCAATAATCTTCGTTCGGCCTCGCTGAGAACGTCTTCGACCATATCTCCGATCAAGCGCCGGACCGATTCGAAGATGATGCGACTTTCCTCCATGTCGGCGTATTGGTGCCGCACCTCCGCAAAAGTCTCCGCCACATGCGGAACATCAGAAAAATCCGATATGGAAAATGTGTCAGCACGCAATCCGTCGTCGATATCATGATTATCATAAGCAATATCATCGGCTATGGCCGCCACTTGAGCCTCAGGTCCGGCGAATGTATCCAGTTCCAGATCGTGTCCTTCGCAGTAGTGAAGAATAGATTGCGGCACGGAAGTCTCATGTTTGTGGAAACCGGTGAGCGGACCATTGTGTTTCACCACCCCTTCCAGGGTTTCCCAAGTCAGATTGAGGCCATCGAAAGCCGCGTAGCGTTGCTCCAGCGAGACCAGAATCCGTAAAGTCTGTTCGTTGTGATCGAAACCGCCATAAGGCTCCATGACCTCATTCAGGGCCATCTCCCCCGCATGACCGAATGGCGGATGTCCAAAATCGTGCGCCAGCGCCAACGCCTCGGTCAGATCCTCATCCAGACCAAGACTGCGCGCCATGCTGCGGGCGATCTGAGCCACTTCGATGCTGTGAGTCAGGCGGGTTCTAAAGTGATCGCCATGGGGGGAAATGAAGACCTGCGTCTTATGTTTCAAGCGCCGAAAAGCGGTCGAGTGGATGATCCTGTCGCGGTCGCGCTGGAAACAACTGCGGCGGCGGCTTTCGGCTTCGGAATGCAGCCGACCACGGCTCTCTTCCGGCCGCGTCGCAAAAGGCGCTAGGGTTTGCAACATGGCTGCACAATATCTGCGCATACGTTTAAATAGCAATGCCAGATTTAGTTTGAAAATTCAGGTGAAATCCCCATGTGAAAGTCTTAAGGTTTAAGACAATGTTAGTCATGAGGTTCCAGCATGGATTTATTCGCATCGGAAGTGACCAAACCGCAAGATCGCGCGGTCTCGATTAGCGCATCGGCGGTCAAACGCCTGAACGAGATATTCGAAGCCGAAGGCAAGCCACATATGATGCTGCGGGTGACGGTCTCGGGTGGCGGATGTTCCGGGTTCCAATACGGTTTCGACTTCGCCGAGGATGAGAATGGCGATGATTCTATTTTCGAACGCGACGGTATCAAGGTTGTCGTTGATGATACCTCGCTCGACTACCTCGCCGGATCAGAGATCGATTTTGTGACCGAGATGGTCGGCTCAGCTTTTCAAATCAACAATCCAAACGCGACGTCGGGATGCGGATGTGGTGCGTCGTTTTCAATGTAACGACCTTCGATCCGTGCTAAAAAGTGGCCCGCATCGCGGGCCTTTTCCGTTTGGGAGACAATGTTTTGAAAATCGCAACTTTTAACGTGAACTCGATTAAGGCGCGCCTCCCTCGCGTGCTGGAATGGCTGGATGAAGCAGCTCCTGACGTCGCACTCCTGCAGGAAGTAAAGACCGTCGACGATCAGTTCCCGCGCCTCGAGATCGAAGATAAAGGCTACAACATTGAGACCCACGGCCAAAAATCCTACAATGGAGTCGCCATCCTCTCAAAGCGGCCGATAGAAGACGTCTCGCGCGGCTTACCTGGAAACCCAGATGACGAACAAGCCCGCTATATCGAAGGCACAATCGACGGCATTCGCGTCGCCTCTATTTATCTACCGAACGGCAACCCGACGCCAGGCGACAAGTTCGACTACAAACTGGAATGGATGGACCGGCTCGTAGCCCATGTCCGTGACAGTTTGCTGCCCCTGGAAATGCCCTTTGTGCTCGGCGGTGACTACAATATTTGTCCGACTGACGACGACGTCTATGATCCTGTCGGCTGGGCCGATGATGCGCTCTGCCGCCCGGAATCACGATCCCGATTCCGCGCACTGTTGAACTTAGGACTGACCGAAGCCTGGCGAGCACTCCATCAAGAGGTCGGCGCCTATAGTTTTTGGGATTATCAGGCCGGCCGCTGGCAGCGCGACGAAGGTGTGCGGATCGATCATTTCCTGCTTTCACCACAGGCCGCTGACCTATTGAGCCAGTGCGAAATTGACCGTACACCACGCGGTAAGCAAAAGGCTTCGGATCACACACCCGTTTGGTGTAATATCGCGGAAGCAGCATAACGCCGTCTAGGCTTCAGGAAATACCAGCTCAGGGATGGCACAAATTTCCGTCAATCCATCAACCGCCCATTCACCGGCCTGAACAGCACCCGCTCCGCCTTTCACTCTGACAAATTGGCCGCCTACAGATGACGCGGCAGCTTTATCGTCATCCCCGTCTCCAATGGTAAGAAGTGCTGCCGGTGAGTGTCCAGTTCGCGCCAAGATATCCGCATAATGCTGCGGTTTATCCGTGGGATCGCCCAAAACGTCGACAAACCGATCCTCAAGACCGATCCGCCGAACTGTCTCGCGCATCGGTACTTGAGGAGTTCCGGAAACCACGAAACAATCTACCGGTCGGGGCTGCAGCCAATCCAAAAAGGCTCCTGCACCCGGGACTTCAGAGCAGGCCGCGATCGCATCTTCGCAGGCACGCGAATAACGCTCAGCCAACTCTTCCCCGCTGGGCGTCTCAATACCAAGCGTGCGCGCCCTCACGGCGAAAAGCTCGCATCCGCTATAGCGCGTCATTGTCGGAAATTCGCGAATGATCTCCCGGAAAATCTCGGCACCCCGCTCAATATCACGCACGGCGGTGAAATAAGCTTCGTGCTTGATCGATACGGACTGGCGGATTGTGCCGTCAAAATCGAATATGACGCAGCGAATCATCTCTTTCCCCCTTAACATTGCTCGAAATAGACTGAAGAACGGAGGACAATATGACCAGTGCGCCTTGTATTATTCCCGCCCGCGGTGGGTCCGTTGTAATCCCGCGAAAGAATATTACCGATCTCGCGGGCAAGCCGCTCATTGCCTGGACATTGGAAGCCGCTGCCGCGGCTGTATCTGTCGATGATATTTTCGTCTCAACGGAAGATGATGAAATTGCTGAAATATCAAAACAGTATGGCGCGTTCATCATAGAGCGTCCCCAAGAACTTGCGGGCAATGACACGACATCTGAGTTGGTTTTATTACATGCGCTTGAACAACTTGAGCAAGCGAACGGCGTTACACCTGAATTTTTTATTTTTATACAATGTACCTCCCCCCTACTGGCGGCAGTGGATATCGATGCTTGTGTCGAAATGTTAGTACGCGACGGCGCGGATAGCGTCATCGCCGTGAGCGAAGGAAGTTACTATCTTTGGCGTGAACATAGCGACGGCACGGCGCAACCGGTTAATCATGACCCTTCAATTCGACTACCTCGTCAATTAGCAGGGCCTCAATTTCGCGAGACAGGCGCCGTTTATGCAATACGAACCGAGGCTTTCCGCGCTGAAAGGACTCGTTATTGCGGCAGAACGGCGCTTATGAAGATGCCAGAATCGCGTTCGTTTGAAATCGACACTCCGGAAGACCTAAGGATACTTCTTGCTATTATCCGAGCCAATCTTTCGAATTAAGGAATAATTCTT
>CAXAGK010000239.1:0-6290 GCA_963968305.1 uncultured Rickettsiales bacterium
CGAGTAACGACATATCTACAGTATATCCGTCTGTCGTGGCGGGCCGTCCCAGGCGGGACCAAAATGCTTCCATCTCCACCGGTGTCGCCCCTTCCCCCGGAATACGAACCTGGTCCGTCCCGACCATTGCCTCCAGATTGCGGTATTGTCGGATCAAATCGGCGGGGCGGCTCCACCCTTTCGTGCGGGCAAACGCGATAACCGGCTCCGGCAATTCCTCCATCCAAGGCGGCAATGCCATCTCTCGTCCTTCCACGGCGCTACTGCCGCCCAACATATCCATCTCGCCAGGTTGCTCGAATTCTTGTGCATCGCTCATGTTTGTATCCTCAATATTATTTCGACAATGCGCCCAACATATAATTGCCATTTTGTCTATTTGTATTTGCGAAAACTCTGACTTCGGATTGCCCCATCTCCATACGTTGCCCCAGCGGCGGCGGCGAATAGGTTGTTATCGGCCCCCATTTTGGGCGGAAGGAGCGCATATGGAATTCGCCGGCAAAACATTCAACCCAGACGCGAAAGGCCCGCTTGAGGGTTTGCGCGTGCTGGATATGACACGCCTCGTCGCGGGCAACATGCTCTCGCTGCAGCTCGCGGATTTCGGCGCGGAAGTCATAAAGCTGGAAATGCTGCCGAAGGGCGATCCGCTACGCGCCTGGAATGTCCAAGGCGTGCAGACGAACTGGAAAGTTTATGGCCGCAACAAGAAGAGCGTCTCGCTGAATTTTCGTGAACCCGAAGGATTGGATTTACTCCTACGGCTGATAGAGACAGCGGACGTTTTCATCGAAAACATGAAGCCGGGACGCATCGAGGAGATGGGAATCGGCCCCGAAATCTTGCTTGAACGCAACCCCGATCTGGTGATCGCGCGGGTGACCGGATTCGGTCAGACCGGCCCCTATAGCAGCCAGGGCGGATTCGGAACTGTCGTGGAAGCTATGTCCGGGTTTGCCGCCATGAACGGATTCCCGGACCGGGTCCCGGTTTTGCCCCCGTTGGCGTTGGCCGATATGATCTCCGGCCTCTACGGGGCGATGGCTGTTCTGATCGCCTTGCGGGAGAAGGAAGTGAACGGCGGCAAGGGGCAAGTCATCGATCTCTCCTTACTGGAGCCGATCTTCTCGATCCTGGGACCGCAGGCGGCGTCCTACAAAGTCAGCGGGGAGATACCCGAGCGCGCCGGAAGCGGCTCCAACACCACGTCGCCCCGCAATGCATACGCAACGAACGACGGCGGCTACGTCGCCCTCTCCGGCTCAATCCAAACCATGGCCGAACGATTGTTCCGGGTGATCGGGCGGGACGACATGAATTCGGATCCAAAATTTAAAACTAACGCGAATCGTGTCGCCAATCGCGCGGAAGTAGACGATATCGTCGGCGAATGGATTGGATCACGCACGCTGGACGAAGTTCTCGAGGTCTTTCGCCGAGAAGGCATCACCGGCGGGCCGATCTATGATATTTCGCAGATTGTCGAGGATCCTCATTTCAAGGAACGAGAGATTATCGTCGATCTGCCAGACGCGGAAATGGGAACGGTCCCAATGCACAACATCTTCCCAAAACTTTCCGGCACACCCGGTACGTTCCGACGCGCGGCACCCGACCTCGGCCAAGACAATGACGACATCCTCGGCGCGGCCGGTATCGACGCAGATACCCTCGCCGATCTCAAATCCCGTGGCATCATTTAGGAGTCCTCACCATGCCCATCCGCGATACAGCGAAACGCACCGACCTGCCCGTTTGGCGTTCCTTGCTCTACGTTCCGACCAACGTCCCAAAATATGTGGATAAGGCGCACACGCGCGGCGCGGACGCCATCCAACTCGACCTCGAAGACAGCGTGCCGAATTCGCAAAAGGCCGAAGCTCGAAAGTTGGTACAGGAGGCGGCGGAAATCGTCTCGCAGGACGGAGCCGATGTGGTCGTGCGTATCAACCAACCGATACGCCATGCGATCCCCGACATCGAGGCCTGTATCTCACCCCGCATCGCTGCCCTGGCTCTGCCGAAATGCAACAGCGCCGGACACATTCAGCTCCTCGCGGAAATGGTCGAGGAGCTCGAGGAAGAACGCGGGATGGTATCCGGCCACACGAAGTTCATGGCGATGGTAGAAACCGCCGAGGCCTTCTTCGAGTTACAGGATATTGCGAAAGCCCATCCGCGCGTGGTCGTGCTCATGCTCGGCGGTGAGGATTTTGCGCTGTCGCTGCACATGGAGCCAACCCCGGAGACGATGCTTTATCCCAAACAGCATGCGGTCATCGCGGCACGCGCGGCAGGCATTCTTCCCTATGGTATAATTGGAACCGTCGCCGATTACTCCGACCACAACGCTTATCGCGACATGGTGCGGAAATCGGCCAGGTTCGGTTTCGAAGGTGCTTCCTGCATTCACCCCGCCATCGTTCCAATGCTGAACGAAGGTTTCACACCTGCGAAGGAAGACGAAGATCTTGCCCGGCGAATTGTCGATGCCTGGGATGAGAACGAAGCAGCCGGCCGGGGTTCGTTTGAGCTCGAAGGCAAAATGATCGATGTTCCGGTGGTTTTACGCGCCCAGCGCGTCATAGCGAAATGCGATGCCATCCGCGCGAAGAATTCTAAGGGGTAGATAACACACACACGGTTTCCCCAATCGAAGCTTAGCGTAAAACCGGGCCCAGTTTTCGTGAGACTTCTTACATGACTAGGCCCCGGATAACGCTAAAACGTTTCCAGGAAACCCATATCTTTTAAAATCAAAGATAATGATCCTAACTCAAAACCTCGACGGTTTTCGCCTTGATCAAGTCAAAGTCAATCTCCGCCCCGATGCCGGGCCGGTTCGGGGCGTGGACTAATCCGTTCGCGTCGACTTCAATGTCCTGAACCAATCCGTACTTTTGCGATGCGTCCGGTAACAAAACCTCAAAATATTCACAATTCCGGATCGCCATAATCATATGCAGGTTGGCGACATTGTTGTGCGAGTTGCCACCGTGATGAACTTCGTAATTCATCCGGAACCCTTCCGCCATATGCGCCGTCTTCAAGCAGGATGTAAGCCCACCCTTTACCGCTACATCGCCGCGCAGGAAGTCCGTCGCTTGATGGACAATCCAAGGCGCATAAGAGGCAGGGTGGCCGCCGGGGGCGTATTCCGTCGCCATGATCGGAATATCCAACTTCTCTTTCAGTTTCACGTAATTCAGGATGTCATCATCCGCAAGCGGGTCCTCGTACCAATAGAAGTTCAACTCCTCAGCCGCCCTGCCGACACGCAGTGCTTCTTCGTAGCGATAGGACCATGTGGAATCGAGCATGACGCGGTAATCGTCCCCGACACCTTTTCGCACAGCTTTACAGACCTCGATGTCTTCTTCCCATCGGGTCGGCGGATGAATCTTGTAAGCCGTCCATCCCTTTCCTTTAATCTCCTGGGCCTCTTCTACATACGCACCGATATCTTGGTGTACGGGTGAGCTGGCGTAACCTGGAACACTTGACCGGTAAGAGCCCATCAATTGGTGAACCGGTAAGTTGGCGACCTTACCGGCGATATCCCAGAGCGCGATATCGACCGCGCCAATGGCGCGCAACGTCGTCGATCTATTGAACTGCCAAAGTCCGTGCCAAAGACGTTCGCGGTCGAGCGGGTTTTGCCCCATCACGACCGGCTTTAGATGCTGGATCAAGGACGAGGCGTCATGAATTGCGGAGCGCGAAGCCGATCCCAGAAAGGCATGGCCCTCGACACCGTCATCGGTCTTTACCGTCAGTAGACCCAGGTGCGAGCGGCCTTTGAATTCCGCCGTATGACCACCGTATTTGGTCGCGGGAATATCGTCCCAGGCAAACAAAGTCAGCGTCACGTCATCGATCTTCATCGCTTCCATCCCTTCCACGTCAAATGCATATCTTCGTGTCGATCCTCCTATTCACCTAGTCAGCATCCCCGAGAGGACGAGGGGATAAACGCGTTGACTCATCTCCGAGTCGGATATAGCTAAGAAGTTAACGTGGTGATTTGGCCCGACCGGCTTGCGGCCACGTAAAAAAATTGGCTAAAAGGTCGGAGTGTTCGCAAAGAACCCCTGGCCCCCTTTGGTTGGGGGGTTTTTATTTGCAGCACGCCGGCCCGTCCAACCTGTAGGAGGTCACAATGGACGGATCACGCGATTTATATTCGAGCGACTGGCAACCCCAAACGACATTAGTACGCGGCGGTCTTCACCGCTCTCCCCATCAAGAAACCAGCGAAGCGCTCTATCTGACATCCGGCTTCGTCTATGACACGGCGGAAGAAGCGGAAGCCGCGTTTAAAGGCGACCACAAGCGTTACATCTACGGACGCTATGGCAATCCAACCGTCACTGCTTTCGAAGAGCGGCTGCGTCTACTGGAAGGTGCCGAAGTCTGCAAAGGCACGGCAAGCGGTATGGCAGCCGTCCATGCGGCCCTTATTTGCCAGCTTCAAGCGGGTGATAAGGTCGTCGCCTCCAGGGCTCTCTTCGGCTCCTGCCATTATATCATCAACGAGCTGTTACCACGCTTCGGTGTCGAGACGCATCTTGTCGACGGTACGGATTACGACCAATGGGAAGCCGCAATCGGCTCCAACGTCACTGTTACTTTCTTGGAAAGCCCTTCGAACCCCACACTCGAAATCATCGATATCGCACGCGTAGCGGAACTCACACACGCAGCGGGAGGCAAACTCGTCGTCGACAACGCTTTAGCGTCACCGGTGGTTCAAAAACCGCTCTCCCTCGGCGCCGACGTCGTTATCTATTCCGCGACAAAGCATATCGATGGGCAAGGCCGCAGTCTCGGTGGCGCGATTTTGGGACCGACGGAAATCGTCGAAGAAAAATTATCGAATATCATGCGACACACGGGACCGTCACTTAGTCCCTTCAACGCATGGATTCTACTGAAGGGTTTGGAGACACTTGATCTTCGTGTGGAACGGCATTCCCAAAATGCCCATCAAGTAGCGGTATTCCTGAATAATCATTCGAATATTTCCAAGGTCCTCTACCCAGGCCTCGCCACCCATCCCGACTACGCCTTGGCGCAGAAACAGATGCGCGACGGCGGGACGGTCGTAACGTTCGAATTGGACGGCGGTAAAGATAAAGCATTCCAATTCCTGAATGCCCTTCAAATTGCGGATATCTCGAACAACCTTGGGGATTCGAAAAGCCTCGTCACACATCCGGCGACGACGACTCATCAGCGGCTCGACGAAGAAGAACGCGCGCGGCTCGGCATTAGCGGCGGGATGGTAAGGCTTTCCGTTGGCCTCGAAGACCCAATCGATCTAATTAGTGATATCGAACAGGCACTCGACGCCTAAGGATCAATCGACGCGCTGGAGAAGATCATGTTGAAACTCTTTTACTCACCGGGCGCCGTTGCCTTGGCCTCTCATATCGCACTTGAGGAATCCGGTCTCGATTACGAGACGGTTCGTATCAGCTTCGGCGACAATGAACAGAAGGCGCCGGAATATTTAAAAATAAATCCGAAAGGTCGTGTCCCGTCATTGGTGACGGACAGAGGAATTCTCACGGAAACGCCCGCGATCCTCGTCTACATCAGCCAACTGTGCCCAGAAAAGAATCTCGCACCGTTAGATGATTCGTTCGCCTTTGCGGAAGCCCAATCTTTCAACAACTATCTTTGTTCCACTGTTCACGTCGCACACGCACATGGCGGGCGCGGCCACCGTTGGGCCGACCAAGAGACATCCTTCGCGGACATGAAGCAAAAAGTCCCCCAAACCATGACTGAGTGCTTCGAGTTGATCGAAGACGAGATGGTGAAGGGGCCTTGGGTCCTGGGCGACGTATTCAGCGTCTGCGACATGTATCTTTACACCGTCGCCCGTTGGCTCACCGGCGACCAAGTCGATATCCGAAAATTCGACAAGGTCGCGGCAATTTCCGATGCGATCGAGGCGCGCCCGGCAGCAGCGCGGGCCATTGAAACGCACTTCGCATGATTTGTAGCCGGTTTGACGCCTACTTCAATCCCGACATCGACTGGCCAATGGAACGCGGATCACGGGTCTTGAAGTTGCCCGTATCGACCGACACCAGAAAGGCTTGAATCAAGCCGTTGAATAAGTCGGGATCTTCCAAATTGATGGCGTGACCGGCGTTCGGCATGACCGCCAACCACGACGTCGGAATTGTCCGTTTCATCATCAGGTTCGGATCGAGGCACGGCTCATCCTCGTCACCAGTCATG
The DNA here is from genome assembly GCA_963968305.1 of uncultured Rickettsiales bacterium. Lineage (GTDB taxonomy): Bacteria > Pseudomonadota > Alphaproteobacteria > UBA8366 > UBA8366 > UBA6544. The sequence continues at coordinate 6,256 of CAXAGK010000239.1, forward strand.
ATGTATGTCGGCACCGTCATCGCCCTCATCCCGTC
>CAXAGK010000240.1:0-6287 GCA_963968305.1 uncultured Rickettsiales bacterium
AAAGCTTCGGGCGCGAGTTCGCACAGTTCACCAAGTTTCTGGAGAGCGATGTCTTCGATCTCGGATTTCTCTCCCACATTGTGTAGCAAACGCAATGCAAGCGCCTCTTTGGCAGGAACCAACTTGCCTGTGTAAATCATGTCCGACGCCACAAAGTCACCAGCGACGAAACGCAGTAGTTGGTCGCCGAAATAGGGGTTCGGCACACCGAGCAAGATTTCCGGTTTACCGAGCAGCACGCGTCCGCTGCCAGCATATCTATAGTCACAAGCCAGCAACATCGCGAGCGCCCCACCAATGGCATGGCCTTTTGCAACACCAACAATCGGCAGGGGCGATTCCATTAGCTTCAGAATACATCCACCCAATTCGAGAAACAGGGCACGCATGCCAGACGTGGATTGCGCCAGTGCCCAATCGAGATCAACGCCATTGGAAAAAAATTTATCGCCACCACACAACATAATGCCGCGCGCCGAGTGCTCCGCCTCGTCAAGCGCGAGCGCAACCTCTCGCAATACCTCGGTCGTCAGATTATTGGTGGCCCCATTCGACAATCTTATGCGAACACAATTGTCCACGTTTTCGCTAACAACATTACTCATGAAATCCTCACGTCGGAATTAGAACGGCCTCTCGCCGACCACGGTCGTGCGGTGCATGTGCCGCGTAAATCGTTGATCATTATAGGGTTGGGCCGCGTGCATCGTACACCGGTTGTCCCAGAACACGAGATCGCCTTTTCGCCATTTGTGCCGGTGGACGAATGTCGGTTGCGTACAATGTGCATATAATCGTTCCAGCGTCTCGGTACTGTCGTCTGGAGAGAGGCCAACGATGCGCTTGACCAACTGAACGCCGAGATAAAGCGCCTTGCGACCGGTCTCCGGATGGGTGCGGACGAGTGGGTGCAAGACACCCGGCAGACGGTCGACCTGATTGCCGCTGAGTTCGAAATTCTCATGTTTATGATCGTATCGATGCTCTGCCTGCAGACCGTCGAGCCGTTCCCGTTCGCCATGCGGTAGCGCCTCGTAAGCCGCAGTCATATCGGCGAAATGAGTGTCACCGCTGCCGTCGCCCGGCACTTCCAATGCATAAAGCAACGAGCCGAGCGCCGGTGTTTCCTGATAGGATTGATCCGTGTGCCATTGCCGACCAAGGTCGGGAATGCCGAGATAGCGCCCATTCTCCTTCTTATTGGTCACCAACAATATTTCCGGATAACCCGCCAGGAGTTGCTCTTCCAGCACATGAATCGAGAGCGGCCCAAAACGCCGGGAAAAGGCGATTTGTTGATCCGGCGACAACGCCTGATCGCGAATGACAATCACCCCATGGCGCAAATGCGCCTGACGAATTTCATCGAATTGGCCATCGTCGCACTGGGTTAGGTCGGCGCCGTAAATCTCGGCGAAAAACCCGTTCTCCATCTGAGGCCGCACATCAAGGCTCATATCGCATTTCCTGCCAGCTATCGAATAAGGTAAGCCGGGACCAAGCGAAGCACATATCGCCGTCAGGTCCTCAGTATTTCTTTGAGATGCGCCAGACACTGGACGCGGTCGGGCGTAAACCTAGCATCGATCCACCAATCCTCAATTTGTCGAAGCGTGTCCCCGACAGCAGGACCGGCGGAGATCCCCTCCGCCATCACGTCGCGCCCGGAGAGCGGAAATGCCGGCACATCGAAGGCCCGCACCGCCTCCAACCATTCCTGCCAAGCCGTTGCCGATGGATTCGCCGCCCAGGCCAAGAGGATACGATCCTCCACGATGCGAATTCCAAGACGGTAAATAATTCGCGCCCGGTCCGCTTCCGACGTATCCAAACCAAGGGATGGTTCGCTGCCGAGGGCGGCAAGCAATCTTTTTTGTTCGGCATTGGACAGGCGCAACCGTTCGGCCAAAGGCACCGCCATCCCGGGCGACCCGATCAAGGCCGCAAGGCGCAGGAGCGGATCGGGCGGCATCTCTATCTCACGCTCGATCACGTAAAGACCCGCTAGACGTTGGATTTGTCGACCGCGCCCCAATACTGCATCAAACACATCCGTCTCGATCATCAACTCAATGCTCGGCATCGGATTGTCCGCCGCCAAAAGGCGTAACAACTCATGGCGAATGCGTTCTCCTGAAAGATCGGGGATCCGGAAGGCAAACCCACGACAGGCACCAAGCGCATCCGCATCGGGTGGCGGTTTGCCGTAATGAGCGTGAAATCGAAACCAGCGCAATATCCGCAGAATATCTTCCCTAACCCGGCGTTGGGCATCGCCGACAAACCGGACCCGCCCTGCCACCAGATCACCCTCGCCGTCGAACGGATCATGCAAATCCCCGTCCGGCGTTATCGACATCGCATTAATGGTGAAGTCCCGGCGCTCCGCATCTTCACGCCAATCGGTCCCAAACTCGACCACGGCGTGGCGTCCATCGGTTTTTATATCGCGGCGATATGTGGTGATCTCGAAGGCTCGTCCTTCAACAACGGCGGTGACGGTGCCATGCTCAATTCCGGTCGGAACAGATTTAATGCCTGCGTCCCGCAGGATGCCCATGATCCGATCGGGAAGTGCGTCCGTGGCGATATCGATATCGCGGACCCCAAGCCCCAAAAGACTGTCACGCACACAGCCACCCACGAAGCGAAGTTCAGCACCCCCTCCTTTAAATACCTCGATAAGTCGACGGGTATCAGACGCCGTCATCCAGTCATAGGTAACTTGGCGCGTTGCCACGGCTCTATTTCACGAATTGCCCGGGAACGCGTTTGCCGTCTTCGAAGCGTGGGGCTTCATATTGAACTTCCGTCCCGGTGCGCCCAATGAAGGAGGAGGTGACCAGAGTGGCCGTCAGCAAAGCAGTCCCACTGACGAGCAGCCAAATCCATGGAATTTCCCGCCATGAAAATGGGTCATCCGAGGTCTCCTCCCCTCCCTTGCGCTGCACATGCCAACTGTAGAGCAGATACAGCACGACCGGGGCCAAAAGCGGGACAGCTATGGTGATGAGTTGTCGGATCATAATGGGCTCAGGACCTCGGAAAGGTTGACCAACATACCGGCGGTTACGCCCCAAATATACCTTCCTTCGTAAGGCATCGCATAGAATTCGCGGCGGGCACCATTGTAGAACCGGCTATGGCGTTGATGATTGTCGGGGTCGGCCAGAAATTGTAACGGAACCTCGAAGATATCGGCCACTTCGAACGGATCCGGTTTGACCGTGAAAGGCGGATTGACGAAGCCGACAACCGGTACGACCTCATAGCCCGTTCGGGTAATATAACGGTCTAATCGACCAATCAATTCGACCCGTTCGGCAGAAAGACCGATTTCCTCTTCGGTCTCGCGCAGCGCTGTCGCTTCGTGATTTGTATCGTCGGCCTCTACACGTCCGCCCGGAAAGCTAACCTGGCCCGCATGATCGCGAAGATGGTCAGTGCGCTGCGTCAATAATATCGTGAGCCCCTCGGGACGGTCGACAATGGGCACAAGAACCGCCGCGCTAGTCAATTCCGTTGCCGGCGTATCAATATCCAAATTCAGATCATGATCCCCTCGGCTCTCGGGCGACGGGCTGGCAATCGGCGTGATACGGGACGTCAGACGTTCGATAACAATGTCGCGATTCAAATCAGTCTCCCGGACCTGCGTTCCCGAGGCGAAACATATTTCCCTCGCTCCAAACACGCAGCTCAATATCGTCGCCGACCGTAGCCTCTTCGGCCATTTCGGCCAAATCGTAAAATACCGGCCGAGCGATCAATGCTTCCAGATTGTCTCTCACATGGATATAGGGTGTCGGCTCTTCTGTTTCAGGATCTACCACGACCCGGATCGGATGCTCGGCATCGGCCACGATTTCCTCATCCAGATTCGTCCGGAAGGTCAAACGCGCGTCTTGCCCTTCGCCATCGACCATCAATCCGACCGCGACAAACGGCGCATCGTCTACATCGATACGCCCGCGCTCGACCGGCGTAATAAGCCAAAAATCGCCCTTATCATCCCGTCGCAGAACGGTGGAGAATAGCTTCACCAGCGGCATCCGTTTGATAGGTGTCCCCAAATAATACCACGTGCCGTCGCGGCCAATCCGCATCCCGAAATGTCGATCCGCTTGTGTCTCTCCGACCGGTGCGGAGGGCCCGTCCTTCCCTTCGATTAAATTGCCGAGATCATCGGGACTGGGCGGATTTGGGGGTTGCTTGCTCATGGCATGGCCTACATGCTTCCACTTTAGTTCAATACGTTGTCTGGAGATAGGCACTCATGGAGACGGATGCCACCCTTAACGCCACACAAGATGAAGCGCGGGCCGAGGAATTGGTTCTGGAAATGGAGCGTATCGGCGAAAAGATACGCGCCGCGCGTATCAGTGTCGGCAATGTTATTTTTGGCCAAGAGGACGTCGTTGACGACAGTCTAGTGACCTTGTTGTCGGGTGGACACGCGTTGCTGGTGGGTGTGCCGGGACTGGCCAAAACCCGCCTTGTCGAAACCTTGGGGCGGGTCCTCGGGCTGAGTGAACAGCGGGTCCAATTTACCCCTGATTTGATGCCAGCGGACATTATCGGCTCCGAGGTATTGGAAGAATCCGATACCGGGCGCCGAAGTTTTCGATTTATCGAAGGGCCTGTTTTCAGCCAACTGTTGATGGCGGACGAGATCAACCGAGCCAGTCCACGGACCCAGTCAGCGCTTTTGCAAGCCATGCAAGAAGGCCGCGTTTCGGTCGCGGGACAATATCATACCCTACCGAGCCCCTTTCACGTGCTCGCAACACAAAACCCGCTGGAGCACGAAGGCACTTATCCGCTGCCGGAGGCCCAGCTCGACCGGTTTCTGATGCAAATCGATGTGAATTATCCGGATCTCGATGCGGAACGGCACATGATGATTACGACCACGAGCGCACAGACCGAGGCACCGTCACCAGTCATGACGTCCGCCGATCTACAATCGGCTCAAGCCCTCGTGCGGCGCATCCCGGTGGGAGAGAGTGTCGTCGACGCGATCTTATCAATCGTTCGGGCCGGTCGGCCGGAATCCAGCGATATAGCTGAAGTAGTCGAACATGTGGGCTGGGGACCTGGTCCACGCGCCAGTCAGGCCCTCATGCTAACCTGTCGCGCCAAGGCCCTTATCGACGGACGATTGGCACCATCGATAGATGATGTATTGGCGTTGGCGAAACCGGTCTTGCAGCATCGAATGGCGTTAAAATTCACGGCTCGCCATGCCGGAATTAATATCGAGGCCATTATCGATTTATTGTGCCGACAAATTCGATAGGTAAGCCGCAACGGAATATGGTGACGACAGCGAAAGAACACGCAGCGCTTCGTTCCGGTGCCGAGGAATTGGCGACGAAGTTGCCACCCCTGCTGGTCGCGGCGGAGCGCGTTGCCGCCACGGTCTTGCAAGGTGTGCACGGTCGTCGGCGCGTCGGGCAAGGTGAAACCTTTTGGCAATACCGGCGGTACGGTGCCGGCGATGCAGCCACGCAGATCGATTGGCGTCAATCGGCGCGAACCCAGCACATCTACGTCCGAGAGAACGAATGGGAAGCAGCGCAATCCGTTTGGTTGTGGGCTGATTCCTCCGCATCTATGTACTACACATCGTCCACCGATCTGCCAACAAAGGCGGATCGCGCCCGCCTCCTGCTGCTTGCTCTCGCGACAATGCTTGTGCGAGGCGGGGAGCGGTTTGCCTTTCTGGGTGGCGGCTCCCTTCCTTCGACCGGTCGCGGCGCGCTTTTAAACCTCACCGATTCTGTCCTGATCGCGAACGATCCCGCGGGCTTGCCGCCGATGGAGAACCTTCCACGCGATGGACAGGTCGTTCTGATCGGCGATTTCTTGGATGCTGTGCCGCGCGTGCGCGAGGCTGTATTAGGCCTCGCCAAACAAGGGATCTCCGGACACATAATCCATCTCCTCGATCCGGCAGAGCTGGAATTACCTTTCGGGGGTAGGGTTCGGTTCCATGGGATGGAGCACGATACTGAAATATTGATCAACCGGGTCGAAGCCGTCCGCTCTAATTATAGAGGCCGCATCGAAGGGCATTGCGCCGCAATTCGCGAGATCGGGCACGATGCCGGATGGAATGTCATCGGACACCGAACAGACGGATCACCGGAAACTTGCTTATTATCCGTATATCTCGCATTGGCGCCTATGGTGGGGCAATAAGGGATGTGGCAGCTGGGGTCTATCGCATTTTCCGCACCTTGGATATTGACCGCTCTGCTGGCCCTCCCCCTCATTTGGTGGTT
>CAXAGK010000241.1:0-6277 GCA_963968305.1 uncultured Rickettsiales bacterium
GGCGCCTTCGCGAGCCCTAGCGCCGGTCCACCATCCGCGTGGCCTTCGCGTGTTTAGCCGGATCGTAAATATCGGATGCTGAGACGAAATCGATGCGGGGGCGGATGCGAGCTGCGGTTTGGGCTGCGTCCGTGACCGCCGCGATCAGATCGTCCCTGTCGGTGCGGGGGCTGGCGATGCGGACGATCATTTCGTCCATCGAAAACGGATCGCTTTCGTCCTGGCGGGTCAGCACGACTTGAAACTCGTCGACGTCTTTGACCGCGGTCAGCGATTCGAGCAGCACGGTCGGGTTGATCAACATGCCTTTGACCTTCACCAGGTCCTTGGTCCGCACGATCGGCGGGACAACGCGGTCGCCGCCGAGGCCGCAATTCGGACACGGCTCGTGGGTCAGGCTCACGACATCGCCGACCAGATAGCGGACCAGCGATGTTCCACGCCGATTGAGCTGGGTGATCGCGAGGGCGCCGCGCTCGCCGTCGGGAAGGCGGCGGCCAGTATCGGGGTCGACTACTTCCTGGAACAAAAGATCGGGCGCTGGATTGTGCCAATCGCTGTCTTCACGGCATTGCGCCATGCCGCCCGCCTCGGTCGAGCCGTAGCGGTCGAAGATGATCGGCTTCTTGACGCCGTGCGCGCGCAGGCGCTCGCGGATGTCCTCACGCATCTCCGGCGTGCTGGCCTCACCGGTCACGCTGCACATGCGGACGCTCGAGAAATCGGCGCCGAGTTCCGTCGCTCGAATGATCGCCCGGCGCACAAAACTGGTGATGCCCCAAAGCACCGTCGCGCGGTGGCGTTCGACCATACGGACGGCTTCATCGAGCGAGCGATGCATGTTGAAATCGCCGAAGGGGGCGCCGACGAGAGCCGCCGTGATCGTCGCCCCTGTTGCATAGGCGTTCATCGGCGAGCGCATGAAGGCTCCCATCGGTGCTGGTGTGAGCGGAAACAGATTCATCAGAACGTCGTCTTCACGGATGCCTGAAATTTCGCCTACGCGTTTCGCCAAACCCAGATAGGCGACGTAGTCGTGCGTGGTGACATAAAGGGGCGTCGGGTCGCTGGTGGAGCCTGTCGTGTAGTTCACCTCCCACAACGTCCGCTGTTCAAGCGGTAGATCAGGACATCGGAGGCGAAAGGCTTCCGGATTATCCATCAGATCCTTTTTCGAGGTGAGCGGCAGGCGCTCTAGATCGTCGATGGTCTTCACCGTCGCCGGATCCACACCATGCTCGGCCCAGCGCTGCTTGTAAAATTCATGACCCTGCGCACAGAGCGCAATTTGTTCAGCCACCAACTTGTTTTGGAGTTCGCGGATTTTTTCGATCGGTTGGCGCAGGAAATCCGTCATCGGGCCATCGCTCCTTCGGTCTCACTCACCATATCGCGGAATACGTCGGCCGCCTTGGGGATGTCGTTGATGGCGCCGGCCGCTTGCCCAGTTGGGAAATTGGCAATCTCCGGCATGCCCACCGCCTTGGCGGGCGCGACGAGTTTTTCGACCCGCATGCGTTGCCACGGCATCGGCAACAGTTCGTTGTCGCGACCGTGCCAACGCGAGGTGAACTCGTTTTTCAAAACGCGGCTCGGTTTGCCCGTGTAACAACGCGACACGACAGTTCCGTTCTCGTCCGCTCTCAGAATGCCTTGCTTGTGGCTGTCCGGCGCGGTGGCCTCCTCGGTGGCGATAAACCGTGTACCGATCCAGGCACCTTGCGCGCCGAGCATCATTCCGGCCGCGATGCCTCGCCCGTCGATGATGCCGCCCGCGGCCAGGACCGGGACGCTCACCGCGTCGACGACGCTCGGCACCAAAACCATGGTCGTGACAGTGCCGACATGACCGCCCGCTTCCATACCTTGCGCGACAATGATGTCGACGCCCATCTGCTCCAGCCTCGGGGCGTGGCGGACGGCGCCCACCATCGACATGACCTTGGTGCCGACGGCGTGGCATTCCTCGACCAGCCAACGCGGCGTGCCGAGGGCCGAGACCATCAGCGGCACTTTCTCCTCAAGCGTCACTTCGACCTGGGCGCGCGCGAGATCGATGGTGAGCGGCGGCGGCGGGTTGCCTTTAAGCCCTTCCACCTTGGGCATCAGATCTTCGAGGAAATCGGGGAAAGGCGGTACTTCGTGGGCGGTCAGGTCCGCGGGAATATCACCCGGAATGAGCAGATCGACGCCGAACGGTTTGTCGGTGATTTCTCGTACCGCGCGGATTTCTGCGCGCAGCTGATCCGGGGTGCAGAAGGTGGCGCCGAGCACGCCGCAACCGCCCGCCGCCGAGATCGCCGCCGTCAGTGGTGCCATCGTGACACCGCCCATACCGGCAGCGAAGATCGGGTATTCGATTCCCAGCAGATCACAAATCGGGGTATGTAAGGTCATGGGGCTTCTCCTTCAGCCGTCGCCGTCAATGCGGCGTTTGAGCATCACGATTTTATCAATCTGAAATACCGTCTCATCCTTCTGATTGAAGACATGATCGCGGAAGGTGACGATGCCCTTCTCCGGATTTCGCGTCTCTTTCTTTGAGATTACCTCCACCTCCGTGCGGATCGTATCTCCAGCCCGCACGGGCGCCAGGAACCGGCCGCGCTCGACGGACATCAGCGAAATCACGGTGTGTCGGAACAGGCTTTCGGTCATCGCGGTCGAGACCGACATGGTGAAGGCGCTCGGCGCGATACGGCCGCCATACTGCGTCCGCTTCGCGTATTCCTCGTCGATAAACAGCGGTACGTGATAGCCGACGAAGGAGCAAAACATCGAGAGGTCGCCCTCCGTCACCGTACGTCCGTACGTCTCGTAGCGTCTTCCGATCTCGAATTCTTCCCAGTACATCGACATGCGGCTTATCCTTTCGGCACGATTTGATAGACGTGAAACCCCTCGAGTACGGTCTCGTCGTGCTGGTTCAGCATCGCGGTGGCGAAGCGGACATAGCGTCGCTTACCGTCTTGCCAAATCTTCTCGACCGTCAGCCGCGTGTGGATCGTATCGCCGATCTTCGCGGGTTTCAGAAAGCGGCTACCCTGCTCGACAAAAACGAATCCTTCAATCTGGAAACTGGCATCGGACCCGCCGAGCGCTGTCATCCCGGCGAGCAAAAGCCCGTGCGCGAGAGGTGCGCCGAACTTGGTCGCCTTCGCGTATTCGACGTCATAGTGGATCGGATGGTTGTCGCCCGTCAGGCCCGAGAAAAACAGGAAATGTGCATCGGTCAGCGTTTTTGTCGGGGTGGTGAAGACCTGCCCTTCCTCGATTTCCAGTGTTTGCTCCATGTACCATCCCCTATTCGTCTTAACGGCGTTGTCTGGTCAGATGCCGTGCCGATCGACTTGCGCTTAACCATCAAACTGGCGCTGGAATGCAGGGCGGCTAGGGGAGAACTGGCGCCTTGGTTGGCGGAGAGTCGCGTGGATACTTGTCCGACCTACGGAGTGTTTAGTTCATTACCGGTCGGAACTCAGCACCCAGTTCGTGGATGATCTCGCGCACACCGTCCAGGTGTGGGTTTACCAGCAGTGCCTTTTCGAACGCGATTCTGGCGCTGACCGGCTCGTCTTGGCGCAGGCAAATTTGGCCGAAACCGCCGAGTGCGCCGAAATGTCTCGGCTCCAGGCGCAGAGTCTCCTCAATGTCGGAGATGCTTTCCTCGTCACGGTCTTGCAGAAAATACAGCGTCGCACGTTTGTTCCAGGCTTCGGCCCAGTCTGGGTAGTCGCGGATCAAGCCGTCCAGCAGGCGTTCGGCGGCGTCGAAGCGGCCCTGCGCCAAGCCGCCGATGACCCGCTCCATACGCTGTACAGCGCTTTCATCCGGGTGGCTGCACCACAGCGCCCAGATCGAGCCTTCGACCACGTCGAGGGGTTCCGATAGCTCCAATTGCGCCAGGTGATCGAACAGCCCGTCCAGTTCCTCTGGCAGATTTGCCGCTGGGTCCATATGATCCAACGACAGAATCAATTCCAGGGCGCGATCCAAGGGGCCGATCTTGTCCGTGTTCATGTATGGACCCTCAGCCTTTCTTTTTGGCGGTGGCTTGTCGGCCCGAAGCCTGTTGACGTTGCACCTTAGCCCAAGTGTCGCGCAGGCCAACGGTGCGGTTGAAGATGGGGTGCTCGGGCGTGCCGTCCGGGTCGGCGCAGTAATATCCCAAGCGCTCGAATTGTAGCGTGCCGCCAACAGGGGCATTGGCCAAGGCGGGCTCCAATTGGCAATCCTTCAGTACCGCGAACGATTCCGGGTTGAGGTCGTCGAGATAGTTACCGCCGGCGCCCGGCGCCTCGGCGGTAAAGAGATGCTCATATTGCCGCACCTCCGCCGCCACCGCGTGCGGAGCGGAGACCCAATGCATGGTTGCCTTGACCTTGCGCCCGTCCGGCGCGTTGCCGCCCTTGGTCGCGGGGTCGTAGGTGCAGCGGAGTTCGATCACTTCGCCGTTCTCATCCTTCACGACATCGGTACAAGTGATGAAATAGGCGTAACGCAAGCGGACCTCGCGGCCGGGTGCGAGGCGGAAGAATTTTTTTGGTGGGTCTTCCATGAAGTCGTCGCGCTCGATCCATAATTCACGGCTGAATGGGATCATGCGGCTGCCCGCGCTCTCGTCCTCCGGATTGTTGACGCCGGGCAATTCCTCGCTCCCGCCTTCCGCGTAATTTTCGATCACGACCTTGAGCGGATTGAGCACCGCCATACGACGGAGCGCTGTGCGGTTCAACAGGTCGCGCATGCAATGATCGAGAAGTTGGGTCTCGACCGTCGCGTTGGATTTGGTGACGCCGATGCGCTTGGCGAAATCGCGCAAGGCTTTGGGCGGTACGCCGCGGCGGCGCAGACCCGAGATGGTTGGCATCCGCGGATCGTTCCAGCCAGTCACGTGGCCGTCCTCGACCAACTGAATGAGATTGCGCTTCGAGAGGATGTTGTAGGTGAGGTTGAGGCGCGCGAATTCGTACTGACGCGGACGCGAGGGAGTCGGTAAATTCTCGAGCAGCCAATCGTAGAGCGGGCGGTGATCCTCGAATTCCAAGGTGCAGAGCGAATGGGTGACGCCTTCAATGGCGTCCGACTGTCCGTGCGCGTAGTCGTATGTGGGATAGACGCACCACGCGGTGCCTGTGCGCGGATGCTCCGCATGCATGATCCGGTAGAGGACCGGGTCGCGCAGATTAATATTGCCAGACGCCATGTCGATCTTGGCTCGCAGGACCCGCGCGCCGTCCGGAAACTCGCCGTCGCGCATGCGCTGGAACAGGTCGAGACTCTCCTCGACCGAGCGCTCGCGGTGTGGGCTGTTGGTGCCAGGTTCCGTCAAGGTACCACGATATTCGCGCATCTCGTCCGCGCTCAAATCGTCGACATAGGCCTTGCCCTCGCGGATCAATCCCTGCGCCCACGTGTAGAGCTGCTCAAAATAGTTGGAGGCGTAATGGGGCTCACCGCTCCAATGGAATCCGAGCCAACGCACATCCTCCTGGATGGCGTCGATATATTCCTGCTCTTCCTTTGCCGGGTTGGTGTCGTCGAAGCGCAGATTGCAGCGCCCGCCCACTTCCTCGGCGACGCCGAAGTTAAGGCAGGTCGATTTGGCGTGGCCGATGTGTAGATAGCCGTTCGGCTCCGGTGGAAACCGGGTGACGATTTCGTCATAGCGATTCGCTGCCAAGTCATCCGCGACGATAGTGCGGATGAAGTCGCGCGTGTCGGAATTTTCGTCTGTGTTTTCGGGTTCGTTCATCAGATTCGGTACTCAGGGGGCTCGTTACATAGAAGCGCGGTTTCCGCGCAGTGCGAAGCGCAATCAGCCCTGTGACGTCTGCATACGCAAGAGAAATGTCTCGAACATTTTCCGCCGCGCGACCGGAACTTCACCGATGATCGACGCATCGATCATGCAAACTTCGGTGTCTTCTAGCGCACGTACATTGAAGGTCATCGGCGCATCGAACAAAACATTCTCTTCGTTGAAGAAATCGCCAACCCCGATACTGATCACTTTATTGTCGACAACTTCACGCTCGACCTTGCCTGATCGTACAATGAACAAGTTGCCGGGCTCGACCGCGAACAGGTCACCGCCCGGAATATAGGTCATGTTCTGGCTTTTCGCGATCCGATGTTGGACCGGTTGCGAGATCGCCTCGCCCAACAGCCAGGTACGTTGAAGGAAATTCGCCGAATTGCCCAGATCCAGGAAATCGTCGAAGAAATCGTTGCTTTTCACGAAATCGACGTAGAGTTTCGCCGGGATGCGCAACGC
>CAXAGK010000242.1:0-6273 GCA_963968305.1 uncultured Rickettsiales bacterium
TTGAAAATCGTGTCCACGTGTTTTGTGTGATAACCGAGATCGAACAACTCCTCGAGATCGTCATTGCTAAGATACTCGCCAATTTCACTGTCGGATATCAAAAGGTTTAGGAAGGACGCATCGCCTATCCAAACATCCATCGCGTTGCGTTGTACCGCTTGATAGGCGTCTTCACGGCTCATGCCCCGCTGGGTCAGCCCCAACAGAACCCGTTGAGAATGAACCAAGCCTTTCAATTGGTCCAGATTGGCCATCATCGTATCAGGATAGACGAGCAATTTGTCCATCATTCCCGCCATACGCATCAGGGCGAAATCGAGGGTCACCGTCGCGTCCGGTCCGATCATGCGCTCGACCGATGAATGGGAGATGTCGCGCTCGTGCCAGAGCGCCACATTCTCCATCGCCGGGACGACGGCGGATCGCACAATCCGGGCGAGGCCGGTGAGATTTTCCGTCAGGATGGGATTACGCTTGTGCGGCATCGCCGAGGAGCCCTTCTGGCCTTCGGAGAAGAACTCTTCCGCTTCCCGGACTTCTGTGCGTTGCAGGTGGCGGATTTCGACGGAGAGACGCTCGATCGACGAGGCAATAATACCGAGGACGGCAAAGAACGCGGCGTGCCGGTCACGCGGAATAACCTGGGTCGAGACCGGTTCGGGCGTCAGGCCCAGTTTCTCGGCGACGTATTCCTCAACCCGCGGGTCGATATTGGCGAAAGTGCCGACAGCGCCCGAAATGGCGCAAGTGGCGATCTCTTCGCGGGCGCCGGCGAGGCGTTTGCGGTTGCGGTCGAATTCGGCGTAATGCCCTGCCAGCTTGATACCGAACGTGGTGGGCTCAGCGTGAATGCCGTGGCTGCGTCCGATGCAGACTGTATCCTTATGCTCGATGGCACGGCGCTTGAGGACTTCCAGGACCCGGTCGAGATCGGCGAGCAGAATGTCCGCCGCTTGCGTTAATTGCACCGCGAAGCAGGTATCGAGCACATCCGACGACGTCATGCCCTGATGCAGGAAGCGTGCTTCGGGGCCAACGTGCTCCGCGACGTTCGTGAGGAAGGCGATGACATCGTGCTTCGTCTCGCGTTCGATCTCGTCGATCCGGTCGACCTCAAATTTACCGCGCTCCCAAATCGCCGCGGCGGCTTCCTTGGGGATGACGCCGAATTTGGCCAGCGCGTCGCAGGCATGCGCCTCGATTTCGAACCAAATGCGGAACTTGTTCTCCGGTTCCCAGATTTTGGTCATTTCGGGCCGGCTGTAACGTGGAATCATGGAGAAGGACTTTCCTTAATCGAGACTTTCGGATCTAACCGCATCCGGCGTCGGTTTCGGTAGTATCGTAAGGCCCCCTTGCGGGGACACGGGAACATCTTATTATCTGCCCAAATCGACGAAAAGGGGAGACCCATGGAAGATATCAATCAATTGCGGATCGATCTCGCCGCAGCCTATCGATGGGCGGTCCGGTTTGGGCTGCATGAAGGGATCAGCAATCATTTTAGCGTCGCTTTAGACGATGACACCTTCTTGATCAATCCTCATGGGCTGCATTGGTCGGAAATTACCGCCTCCAGCATTCTGATTTGCGATGCGGATGGCAAGGTCCTGGAAGGTGATCATCCGGTCGAGCCGACAGCATTGTTCATCCATGGTCAAACCCACCGTGCCGCACCTCACGCGAAGGTCGTCCTGCACACGCATATGCCCTATGCGACGGCGATCACCATGCTGGAAGGCGGCCGGATCGAGCCCGTGGAGCAGAACGCGATCCGCTTCCAAAATAAGATTGCCTATGACGACGAGTACAACGGCTTGGCATTGGATGAGGAAGAGGGTCTGAGGATTGCCTCTAAGCTCGGCAATAGAAAGGCGATGTTTCTTGCCAATCATGGGGTTGTCGTCGTCGGACCGAATGTCGCCGAGGCCTTCGATGATCTCTATTATTTGGAGCGCGCTGCGATGTTCCAGGTGCTGGCGCAATCCACGGGCAGGCCCTTTCGGCGCATTCCGGAAAGAATCGTGGAGACCACGATTGAACAGATGAGCGGCGAGCGCGAGACAGCACTGCTTCACTTCGAGGCGTTGAAGCGTATCCTCGATAAGGAAGAGCCCGACTACGTCAACTAGACGACCGGGACACTGCATTCCCAACCCCGATAGACCGGGGTGAGGAGAAAGGAGACCCAATGGACGGCCCTATGGATGAGAAGGTGGATTTTAAGGGAGGCCTCGAAGCGCGCGCTCTGGCCATTGCCGACGCTTGCACCGGTTGCGGTAAATGTTTCCAAGCCTGCCCGATGGCGGAACCCGCGGGTCTCGGCAATGCCAACCCTGAGCGGGTTTTGACTGGAGTTGTTGATATCCTGCGCACCGGTGAGGGAAATGCGGAAGGCCGCAAATGGGCCGAAGTCTGCAGCCATAGCGGTTTCTGCCTCGATGCGTGCGACGACGGCGTCGACCCGCGCTTGATGTTGATCCTGGCACGGATGTCGATGAAACGGGGTGATGTCGATGAAATGCGTCGCGCGGGCGCCGCGAATTTCCAAGACATGGTCCGCGCGACGCGAATTTTACCGCGCTTACAGCTCAATGCGGCGGATTTAGAGCGGGTCTCGACGAAGCGATGGACCGGGGAGACGCCGCCCGACCTGATCTTCTATACTGGCTGCAATGTCCTGCGGACGCCGCATATCGCCCTGTTGTGTCTCGATGTGCTCGACGCGCTGGAGCTCAGTTACGCGGTGTATGGCGGGCCGGCGAATTGTTGCGGTATCCTACAATTGCGCCCCGGCGATACGGAAAACGCCGGAAAACAGGCATATGCGACCATCAAGCGGTTTGCCGAGACCGGGGCGTCGGAAGTCGTCTCCTGGTGCCCCACCTGCATGGTTCAGATGGGGGAGACGGTACTGCCAGTCTACGAGGATGCGGAAGGTAGCACCGGGTTCGATATGTCAATGATGGCGGTCTTTCTGACCCGGCATTTGGATCGTCTGAAAGAATTGTTTCGAAATCGTGTTGAAAAACGTGTGGCGCTTCATGAACATCCAGGCTCGCCGGGCGTCACGGAAGCGGTTCGCGCTATATTGGAGGCGATTCCGGGGCTCGAATTCGTTGATTTGGAGCAGCCGCGCGCCGGATATATGTGTAATTCGCTGTCCGCTCTACCGGACTTCCGACGTGACCTTCACGCTGCCCAACTGGAAGCCGCTGAAACAGCCGGGATCGACACGCTCGCAGGGATCTATCATGCCTGTCACCGCGATATCTGCAGTCACGAGAGCGACTGGCCGTTTGAGGTGGTGAACTTTCTGGAATTAATCGGCGAAGCGATCGGCTGTGAACATCCAGATGTCTTTAAGCGATTGAAAAAACTGCAAGATATCGATGAGATTGTCTCTCAGAGCCAAGAAATGATAGAGCATTACGATCTCGATATAAATGAAGTTCGCGATGTGATCGCAAAGAATATGGTGGGCGAGCAATCGCTGCCGCTGAGAAACTCATAAAGAGGGGAGCTCGCTGATGACCACTTTGCCGCCAGCTGAAATCGGCATGTCACTGGAAGATGTCGATACGCCCGCTCTCCTCCTCGATCTCGATGTGTTCGAGCGCAACATGGATCGTATGGCGAAAGCGCTCGAGGGAACATCGGTTAAGATTCGCCCGCACTCTAAATCCCATAAATGCGCGATCATCGGACTAGAGCAAATGGCGCGAGGCGCGGTTGGCCTTTGCTGCCAGAAAGTCGGTGAGGCGGAAGCCATGGTTGCGGGTGGCGTGCGTAATGTTTTGGTTTCGAATCAAATTGTTGGACGCTCCAAACTGTTGCGATTGGCGGCTCTGACCAAGCAAGCGGACTGGATAGGTGTCTGCGCCGACCATCCGGACAATGTGGAGCAGTTAAACGAAGCCGCCGCCGCCATGGGGACGGTGATTAACGTCTTGGTGGAAATCGACACCGGAGCGGCACGTTGCGGAGTGGCAGCTGGACAGCCGGCGGTTGATCTCGCAAAACAAATCGATTCGGCAACAAACCTTAATTTCGCGGGCCTCCAAGCCTATCAAGGCCGGGCGCAGCATGTGCGTAGCTATGCGGACCGCCAGCAGACCGCGGAAGCCGGCATCGCGCTCACCAAGGAGACCGTCGACGGATTAAAAGCGGTAGGCTTGGACTGTGAGATCGTCGGGGGTGCTGGAACGGGCACGTTCCAGTTCGAGACCGCTGGTGGCGTCCATAATGAGCTTCAGGCGGGCTCTTACGTCTTCATGGACGCGGATTACGGCAAGAATTTGAACCCGGACGGCGGATTTTTCGACGATTTCGAGAACAGTCTGTTCGTCTACGTCACGGTGATGAGCACGCCGGCCGAGGGTCGGGCCCTGGTGGATGCGGGATTAAAGGCGCTGGCGATGGATTCCGGCCCACCGACCGTCGCCGATATGCCGGGAGTTGAGTTCGGCCGGGCATCCGACGAGCACGGCATCCTCGATATTGCGAAAACCAATCATCCGGTGCGCTTGGGCGACAAGCTCAAGCTCATTCCCGGACATTGTGATCCGACGGTGAACATGTACGACTGGTATGTGGGATATCGCGGCGACCGAGTAGAGGCGTTGTGGCCCATCGTCGCTCGCGGAATGCTCCGGTAGATATTTCCGTTATGGTGTGAGATGGGGAATCCGATTATTTCCAGACGCCAACTCCTGTCAGTGAGCGGTGCGTTGATGGGCGTGATTTGGATGGATTGCGTGCAGACTGTGAACGCAAAGTCTCGACAGCGTCCGATATTCCGTATGCCTGAAGAATCCGCGCGGCACACCCGCACCTTTATGCAGTGGCCCGTCAATCGCACTGTGCATCCGGATGCCGCCTTTTTAGAGGACCTGCAGCAAGCAATCGCGGATATTGGGGATATTCCAACCGACGATCTCTGGTGTCCAGATTCCGGCCCCGTATTTGTAACGGATGACGATAGACGCCTTGCCGTCACGCATTTGAATTTTAACGGTTGGGGCGGCAAGCAGGTGCACGGAAACGATGGCAAGGTGGCGCGACGGGTCGCACAACGGCTTGAACTGCCCATACATGACAATGGACTGGTTGGTGAAGCCGGAGGTGTCGAATTTGACGGACGGGGCACGTTGATCGCGCATGAAAGCAGTTGGGTGAATGACAACCGCAATCGAGGATCTAGGGAAGCCGTCGGAAAACTGTTGCTGGAGGCGTTCGGCGGCGAAAAGGTTGTCTGGGCGCCTGGTGTGAAAGGAGTCGATATTACGGATTACCATATCGATTCGTTGGCAAGGTTCATCGAACCTGTAACCGTCCTAATTCAGCTCCCTGATACGGTGGCAGCCGATGACCCCTGGTCTGTCGCCGCGATGCAAACATACCGTGTCTTAGAGGCAGCAAGAGATGCCGAGGGAAACCGCTTTGAACTTGTCGTTATACCCGATCCTCATGAGATCCGCGTGCAATCCGACGACTTCGTCGCGTCCTACGTTAACTACTACCTCTGTAATGGAGCGGTCATCGCAGCGCAGTTTGGCGATCAAGCGACGGACGAGCGTGCACGAAGTGTGCTTGGTGAGCTCTATCCGGATCGTGAAATTGTAACCTTGGATGTCGATCCGATTGGAGAAGTTGGTGGTGGGATTCATTGTGCGACGCAACAGTAGTTGGTCGCCTAACCGCTCCTAATCCGAGAAAACTTCGTCAACTGGGTTCCGGATTTTCCGACCTTCGCCAATCCGTTGTGTGAAACCGCTGCGGTCGAAATATTCCAATACCTGAATGGCGACGTTTCGCCCGATATCCGTGGCGTCGCGAAAATCGGCGACCGAGAAGATACCGTCTTCCGATTTTGCCGCAAGACGTTCCGTCAAGCGACCCATATCGCGCATTGTCGCAGGCGGGTAAAAACGGTTTTTTGCCACGGCGTGAACGATCCCGAGACGTGCCGCGCGGAACAGGAAGCGCTCGATCACCTGCGGCGTTTGGTTTAAATCCTCGGCAATCTCCCGTACGCGGGGTGGACGCAATCCTCCATCTTCCATCATCGGGCGGACCTTCTCCCAGAGTGAGGTCTCCGCATCGGACATCGCGGCTCGGTGAGCCGGCAGCCGCAAAGCGGCGCCGTCGCGGGCGATTTTATTGGCGTTGATGAGACCGAGGAGAACCGAAGAGAACAGGTCCAAGGGCACTCGGACGGGCATCCGGCGGCGAAGCTGATCTTCAGTTGGTCCGGGGTCACCCGGATGCGAT
>CAXAGK010000243.1:0-6265 GCA_963968305.1 uncultured Rickettsiales bacterium
ACGACGCCTGGAGGCGAGCGACAATTCTGATGAGCAGCTGCGAGAAAAGCGAATTGACCTCGGCCACCCTCTCAGCGCATCAATTGCTGTTTCGGCTGTTCCACGAGGACGGCGTCCGGGTATTCGATGCCCTGCCATTACAGTTCTCTTGTAGATGCTCGAGGGACCGTGGCGAAGGCATTCTCAAGATGTTATCGGCGGAGGAAATCGAGGATTACAAGGTCGATGGCTGTATCTCGATCAAATGCGAATTCTGCAGCACCGAAGAATGGTTCGACTCCGCCCAAATAGAGGCCGCACGCGCCTCTTGAAGGCTGGGGCGAGTGGTCGCATATTGTGGCCATGAAAAAGTTGTCTTTCCGATCCCTTTTGATCGTCTCCGTATTGGCTGTCGCTGGCTGCGAAACACCCGTTAATCAACGCAGTTTTCCGGAGCAGACCTTCCAGCATTTACCACCGATTTCTCTCGATGTCCGGGAAATCAATATCGTCCACCTGTTCGAGTCACCTCTCAAAGCGCCGCATATCGAGCACGAAATGCCGGTTCCACCGCATATCGCGGTGGAGCGTTGGGTCGTGGATCGCCTCCGAGCGACAGGTACCAGCGGTCGTGCCGTCATCACCATTCGCGATTCCAGCGTTGTCGAAGCCCGCTTGAAGCGGCTTGGTGGTATCAAGGGAACATTCACGACGGAACAATCGGAGCGCTACGACGCGAAAGTCGAAGTCGTGATCGAGGCAACCGACGGCAAAGGACTGCGCAGTGCAAATGCCGTCGCCACCAGCCTACGGAATCGCACGGTCCCGGAGAACGCCACTCTGAGAGAGCGCCGCACGCTCTGGTATGAATTAACCGAGAAACTCATGAGTGATTTTGACCGGACGTTCGAATCACAAATCCGCAAACATCTGGCAGCCTTCCTAAAATAACCCTCAGTCGCGCCAAAATGACGGGATCAACAATACGATTACCGTAAAAAGTTCGAGACGCCCGAGCAGCATACCCGCAGAGAGCAGCCACTTCGCTTGGTCGGGAAGCGTCGCGAATGTGCCCGCGGGCCCGATCGTCGGCCCGAGGCCCGGCCCGACATTGGAAATCGCCGTTGCGGCGCCCGACGCCGCAGTTAGAAAATCGACCCCGGACAAACCAAGGCCGACCGCAATCGCCACATAGCTCAAGGCGTAAAGAAAGAAGAACGCCATGACGGAAGCGGACACTTCTTCTGGAATCGGTTTCCGATTGTAATAGGCGAGATAAACCCCATGAGGCTCTAGCAATCGGCGGATTTGCATGACCGCGGTTGCAAACAGCACCTGGAAACGGAAGACCTTGATACCGCACGTCGTCGACCCGGCGCACCCGCCGACAAACATCAGGAAAAAGAAACCGATCAGCGCAAATGGTCCCCAGGCGCTGTAATCCGCCGTCGCGTAGCCAGTTCCAGTAATAATCGACACCACGTTGAAAGCCGATTCCCGCAACGCCGCGCCGATCTCGACGCCCGACGCATAGCGATAATAGGCGATGGAGAGTATCGCGATGATCACGATCAACAGGAACAACCGCACTTGGTCGTCGCGAAATAGCGGCTTGGCGTTACCGCGCAGGGCCCTCAGATACAAAACGAACGGCATGCTGCCGATCAACATGAACACAACGCCAATATATTCGATGGCGGGGCTATTAAAATGTGCTAATGAGGCGTCGTAGGTTGAGAAACCGCCGGTCGCGATGGTCGTCATGGCGTGAGCGATGGCATCGAAACCCGACATCCCAGCCGCCCAATACGCCAAGGCGCACACAACGCTCGTCCCGAGGTAGATAAACCCAATATATGCCACGAGCTGTGTCGTGCGCGGCAGGACTTTTTCCGAGCGGTCAGAAGATTCCATCCGAAACAGCTGCATGCCACCAATCCGTAACAGCGGCAGAATCGCGATCGCCATGGCGATCACACCGATACCGCCGAGCCATTGCAGCAAGGCGCGCCAAATCAAAATGCCGGGAGGTGCAACATCGAGAGATCGAATGACTGTCGATCCCGTCGTGGTCAATCCCGACATGGATTCGAAGAAGGCATCGGTGTAACTCAAATCCAAATCCGAGAAGGCGAAGGGAAGCGCCGCAAATCCTGGAATGACGATCCATAAGAAGGTGGTGAGCACAAACCCCTGGCGCGGCGTGATCGTGCGCACATTGCCCCGCGACGTCAGCGCTAATATGCCGCCGACGAACAGAGTAAACCCGGAAGCGGTCAGGAAAACCTGCCAATCAGGATTATCCGCTGAGGCATCGGCAATCGCCGGCAGGCACATTGCAACCGCCAAAGGCAGCATCAATACACCGGTAATGAACAGGATAGGCCTGAAGTCGAGCACGTCTCTCTCATCCGAGCTGAGTCACGCAACCGCTATGATCCGACCACGGCTGTCGTTTGTCCAGCGGCCTGCGGTTATGAACCTCAGCCGGAGCGTTTACCGATAATGGACTCGAATTCGAGCCGGGTCTTCGCATCGTCCCGGAAAGCGCCAAGCATCCGGCTCGTCACCATCGATACGCCGGGCTTCATCACCCCGCGCGTGGTCATACATTGATGCTCCGCTTCGATCACCACCGCGATCCCGCGCGGCTGCAGCGCCGCTTCTATCGCATTGGCGATCTGCGCCGTCATCCGTTCTTGTATCTGCAGCCGCCGCGCGAAGGCTTCGACGACGCGAGCTAATTTGCTGATACCGACGACTCGTTTATCCGGCAAATATGCCACATGCGCCTTTCCGACGACCGGCAGGATATGATGCTCGCAGTGAGAGACGAAAGCGATATCGCGCAACACGATCATTTCGTCATAGCCGTCCGTCTCTTCGAAGGTACGCTCCAGAAATTCGGTCGGGTCCGTTTTATAGCCTGAGAAAAACTCCTCAAAAGCCTTCACCACACGCTTCGGCGTGTCGACCAAACCCTCGCGTTCCGGATCTTCGCCGATCCATTGAATGAGCTTACGGACCGCGGCCTCAACTTCGTCGCGGCTGACATCGGATGCCGCAGCTTCCCCCGCCACATCCCCGGTCGTACCGTGGTGGTCCGTATTTTCGCTGTTCAGGGTCAAGTTACGTCCTTTCGGCCGATCGCTTACACGATCCAAAGGCCCACTAATTCAAATTGACCGCCTGGTGGGGACTGTCCAGAGAGAAGGCGGGAATTTCGACATCGAACTGTTCGCCGCCCGCCGCTTCCATCTGATAGATACCCGCCATAATGCCGGACGGTGTCGGTAACGGCGTACCGCTGGTGTATTCGAACGCCTCGCCGGGATCGAGCACCGGCTGTTCGCCCACCACGCCAGGCCCGCGCACTTCCTGCACCCGTCCTAGGGCGTCGGTAATGCGCCAATACCGGGTCCGCAATTGAACCTGTTCTTGGCCGTCATTCATGATTTCCACATGATACGCCCAAACGAAATGGTTCTCGTCCGGTTCCGACTGGTCGTCGAGATAGAACGGGCGCACCACAACTTTAATGCCCCGTGTCACTGATTCGTACTTCCCGGTATCCAGCGTTCAAATCCTTCCGCGTGTGGAGTGGTCTATATGGAGTGGCGGGGATTGGTTGTCCAGTGCAGGCCGGGATTTCGTTATGCTCTTAAGTGTCGGGATTGCGCTTTTTAATCAGGAATTTCTGCTCACCTTCCAAAACCAATTCACTGTCTTGGTTGTGGATCGTGGACCGCATGGTCACGACGCCGGTGGAGCGGTTCGCCTTCAACTCGGTAATCTCCAACATCGAGTATAAGGTATCTCCGTTGTAGACCGGTTTCAGGAATTTTGAAGACTGTTCGAGGAAGCCAACCAGGGAGTCGCCAACAACGAAGGGAAACCATCCTGCACCCGGCGCAGTTTGGATCAACGTCTGGAACCCATGGGCGACCATTCCCCGGTGCCCGTGGCGTTTGCAATACTCAATATCGTAATGGATTGGATGATTATCGCCGGACGCCAATTGAAACGCCGAAAACAGGGCGTCGGTCATGGTGCGGGATGGAATGTAAAAAGTTTCCCCCACTTTCATATCTTCAAAATATTTTGATTCGAGTGGCTTGTGATTAGCAGGATCGAAGTTGTCGTTGCTCATGAGCGTCTCTTTCCGTCTTTAGGGTAGTTTAACGGCGCCGGTTCCGGCCAGATTATCAATGTCTGTGCTGCTCATACCGAGCTCTGACAATATATCGGCTCCATGCTCGCCAACGGCGGGAGCGTATAATTCGGGATCAAATACGGTTCCAGGGACAATTGGGACGTCTACCGGCCCGGAATCCGGCTGTTCCACTCGTCCGATGGCACTCGTATTGCGGACATGTTCGTCCTGCAACCAATCGCCGATGGTATTAATTGGGTTGCTGAGGACATCCTCCGCATGCAGTCGGGAAATCCACTCCTCCGTCGTATGTTCAGCCATGAGGTTCGTGACCATTTTGATTAATTCAGCACTGTTTTCCAAACGTTGCTCGAAACCGATATAACGAGGATCCTCAGCCAATTCAGGGCGGCCAAGCGCTTTGCTCAAACGCGTGAAATGCTCGTTTTTCACCAATGTGAAGACAAGCCAGCCATCCTTTGTTTGATAGGCACCGGCCGGTGGGTGCATTCCGCGAGGTTGGCCGTCTTCCATTTGATATTCGGCGATTTTCTGCGTCAGGAAAGAGGCTGTCGTTCGCATTAAATCAATCTGGATCCAGCGACCACCGCCGCCGTCTCGCCGCGCATAAAGAGCCGCTTGCAGTGCTTGAAACGCGTGTAACGCCGCCGACGTATCAACCGCCAGCATGCCGACCCGGTGCGGAATACCGTCCAATCCCTTATTGATAGACATCAAACCGGAAAACGCCTGCAACACGGTGTCCGTTGCCGGGCGATCTCTATAGAAACCGTCTTGCCCGAAGCCGCTTACCGACAGGTAGAGGACGTCAGGACTCACCGCTTTTATCGCTTCATATGATAAGCCAAGCCGGTCGGAGACCCCCGGTCGGAAACTTTCCAGAAAGACATCGCAATCCGTTGCCAAACGATGGACGATCGACAGGGCGCCCGGCTTCTTCAAATCCAGCGCGATGCTGCGCTTGCCACGGTTGCCGACAATGTGAAGCGGAGTCTGGCCAGCCTGATTGCGCCCGATCCCTCGGGCCCAGTCTCCCTCTGTTGGTTCAATCTTGATGACGTCCGCGCCATACAGCGCCAAGAGGCCCGCGCAATACGGTGCCGCGAAGCCTTGACTGGCATCGACGACTTTTAAGCCGCGATATGGCTTTCCGTAGATCATGATAGCGCTATTAGGTCGCTCCGGCACGCAGTGATCAAGGAGTTTTTGCCCACTATGTCCGTATCATTATGGCCTGATGAAATTAATTCATCGGCAATTAAAGGGACTGCTAATTTGTACGGGTACGTAATCGAGTTGCTCTCAACTATCCGCCTGACTGCATGAGCCGCCGCCCAAGACACAAAACCGCGAACAATGGGGATGATTGAGCTTCACGTCACTTTCGGCTTTGGTCAGCGTATCTCCTAATTCGAATTCTGGGTCGTACGGAAGAAGCGTACACGGAAGTACGACCGGACGGTTTTCACCTTTGCGTTTCACGATCATACGCGAAGTCGCGCACATCATATCGTCTGGATTAACATTCAGGAGTGACCAGCAAGCATCCGTAATTTCCGGCACGTCAAGAGTTTCGTCCATTTCGGGAAACAGAATCAATTGCGAGGGATCGTAACTGTCGACCGCAATCTCTTCACGCGTACAGAGGCGCGCAAACCCATCCCGGATCATTTTCTCACTTTCGTTCCAAAGCGTACGACCGGCCAAATTGATCCCAAAGCCGTGTGCCGATAGCCAACGAATTCCATCCAGCGCCCGCGTATAGGCCCGCTCACCCCGATATAAATCATGTAGAGGTTCAGAGTAATGATCGAGCGATACTCGGAGCGTCAGCTTGTCTCCGTGCTGCGCTTGCAATTTCAGAAGGTCATCGGCGCATTTCAACATCGGCCGCATCGCATTCGTCAAAATCAAGACGCTGTATCCGCGCTCAAGACTAACGGCCACCATTGCCACCAGATCCGGGTTCATGAACGGCTCACCGCCCGTGAAGGCAACCTCTTCCAGGGACGAGCCCACGTAATCAAGCTCATCGAGAAAGGCTGTCACTTCGGATACGGTCAAATAGACGAGGCGATCGTTGGTGGGGCTGGATTCGATATAGCAATTGCT
>CAXAGK010000244.1:0-6259 GCA_963968305.1 uncultured Rickettsiales bacterium
TGGGCGGCCAAAAGAAATGCCGACGTGCTCCCTCCCAAATGGCGTCGTCGAACACCGCGTAAGGCGGATTTGCGTCGTCGTGATGGGCGATACCGTTCGACAAAAAGACGAAATTCTCTCCTTCGTCGACGAACCGCCGCGCCTTTGTGTCGACCATCATTCCCGCCGCCGAGACAAAATCGAGGAACGGGAAGGGCCAGAGCGCGTCGTTGTGGAGAGCGTCAGCGCTCAGCGTATGGGCGTAGATATATTCCATACCGATCAATTCCGCCCCCGCGGCCTCGGCGAGCCGGATACCGGTGCCGTCGCTCACGCCAGGTCCCCGTTGTAGCATTCGGTCCGGGTGCGGCGTCACGAACCGGCGCAGCAGATCTAAATTTCCTTGAAAACCACCATCTGCGAGAATGACGGCAGGCGCTTCGATACGAACCTCACCTGCACCGGTTTCTGCGATCAATCCGTTGCAACCGGCTTCGTCCGTCAACAGTCTCACCGCTTTGGCGCCTTGAAGTAAGCGCCCGTTGGCGGCGCGGTATTGCCCGACCAATCGGCGCATCATCACGTCCGAGCCGGAGCCTTCCCAGTGCAGCCCTGGTTTGTCGTGAAAACCAAGCGGCGCCAACACGAAATCGCGCCAGCCTTCGTCCGGGTCCATGGAGACGAACTCGACACCGTGACCCTGCAGCCAATGGGTTGCTCGCTCGCAATCTTCCGCCATGATGTGTGCGAGGTCTCCGGCGACGAACCCTTTCGACATATCGATCGTCCGTCGTTCCAGTTCCGCCGCAGGTGCCATGACACTGCGGAAAGCCAGATGAAAGACACCCCCGCCCCACCGGGTATTGTTGGCGTAGAGCTCGTCCTCCTGTGCTTCTAGGACAATGGGGTCGCGGCCGAGTTCCTGCAGCCGAATTCCTGCCGTTAATCCCGCGAGACCACCGCCGACGATGACGGCATCGCAGCGCAATTCCTGGTTTGCCATGGGTGTACCGTCAGATATCGATGCGAAGGTGTTTTAGCGCATCCTCGTCGAGGGTAACGCCAAGCCCTGGGCCGTCTGGGATTGGCAGTTCGCCGTCGACGGGGCGCAGCGGGTTCTCCACGATATCCTCGGCCAAGGCCCCGCTGACACCGACGGCAAAGACACCCGCCATCAGCTCGGTTGGCCAAGAGCCGCACATATGCGCGACCGATGCAGTGGCGAGGCTGGTCGCCGGGTGATTACCCGGATTAATGCCCATGCCCGCCGCTGCAAGGATATGCCAGAGGCGGCGGATGTGATAAATGCCGCCGTTTTTCGCGACTTTGGTTTGCGCCGATGTGGCCGCGCGCTTGCGGATTATGTCAATCAGGGCGTGATCCGTGGCGGCGCATTCGTCCGCCATCAGCGGCATCCGCACGGCCTTCGCCAGCGCCGCCATACCGTCGATATCCCAAATCGCCAAGGGCTGCTCCGCCGTCTCAAGATCGAAGGGCTCCAGCTTGGTGAGCAGGCTCAACGCGGCGTCGTAATCGAGCGCGGCATTAGCGTCGACGCGCAATGCGACCTCATGGCCGAAGCGATTGCGGAGCGCTTCCGCATTATTGAGATCCGACATTGGATCATTGCCGATCTTGAGGACGAAATGGCGAAACCCTCGTTCGAAGAACTCGTCCGCGGATTCCACGAGTGATTCGACGGTACCTTTCATGGTGAGCACGGCGGCAATCCGTACGCTGTCGCGTGTCTTACCGCCGAGGATTTGGTGGACGGGAATACCCAACACCTTGCCGACAATGTCGTAGAGTGCGTCGCCGACCGGCGCTTGCGAGTATTGCGAGTGATACATGCTCTCGTTCAGGCCATGCATGATCGAGGCGATATCGAAGGGCGAGCGGCCGACCAGTTGTGGCTCGAAATGGTTCTTGATGACGTTGATTTGGCCGGCCAATGTCTCGGCGCTACCCTGCCGCCGCCAGGCCTGGGTCTCGCCGATGCCGGTGACACCTTGGTCCGTGTGCACCTTCACGATGAGCGTCTCCACGACCGGGCGCGCCGCGCCGGTGGATATTTTGAACGGCACTTTGAATGGAACGTTGAGGGGGATGCATTCGATTTCGGTGATTTTCACCGCATTTCGGTCACTCGCGCTGACGGCGATATCGTTCATGTCATTCATAACGTCGCTCCCAATTTAATGCGTCGTCATTCCCGTGAAGGCGGGAATTCAGTCTATTTGCGCCTTCATCCTGGATTCCCGCCTTCACGGGAATGACCGGCCGAATACATATGCTCTTTGCAATAAGGATAGGTGTTCGTCGCGCCGAAACTATAGTCTCTCCTATCGCATGCGGAATTAGGGGAAAGCAGATGCAATTCGGATTATCGATGCCCAATCGGGGACCTTTGGCCAAGCCGGAGGTGATGAAGGAAATCGCCGTGACCGCTGAGAAGTTGGGCTACGGCTATATCACCGCCTCCGACCATTTGGTGGTACCGCGCAAGATCGACGCGAACTATCCCTACAGCGAGACCGGCGAATTCCGCTGGAGCTCAGACGGTGAGACAGATTGCATGGAGCAGTTCACGCTCCTCGCTTGGATCGCCGCCGTGACGAGCACGATCCGGGTCATGACCTCGGTCATCGTAATCCCGCACCGCAACCCGGTTTTCATGGCGAAGTCTTTGGCGACAACGGACGTGCTGTCCGGCGGACGCGTGACCGTGGGCTGTGGGGCCGGATGGATGCCGGAAGAATTCGAAGCCTTGAACCTGCCGCCCTTTGCATCCCGGGGCCAAGTCACCAATGAATATATCGACGTGATGAAGGCCTGCTGGAGTGACCCAAACCCATCTTATGATGGTGAGTTCTTCAAATTCGCCAATGTCGATACCGACCCCCGCCCATTACAGGACCCGCACCCGCCGATTTGGATCGGCGGTGAGAGCATGCCCGCGATCCGCCGCGCGGTCTCGCATGGTGACGCCTGGTATCCGTTTGGCAGCAATCCGAAGTTCCGCATGGACAAGCTGGAGACCTATACGGCACGGCTCGACAAGCTGAAGAAGGTGGCGGATGACGCTGGGCGTGACATGTCAACTATCGCGCTCTCCTACAATTGCGCCTTCCACAGCGCACAGGAGCAGGAGCACGTCGATGGTGGACGCCAAAGCTTCACTGGATCGCCCGAGCAACGCGCCGAAGACATCCGTTCTTTCGCGGAGGCGGGCGTGTCCACAATGATCGTAAACGTGGCCGCGAATGACAAAAACGCGATGCTGACCCGTATGGCGGAGTTCGCGGAAAACGTCATGCCGCTGGTAGACTAACGTTAGAACAGCGAGGATTGTGATGAGCGAAAGCAATAGCTTCAACGCCAAGGACGAACTGTGCGTCGGCGACAAGCGTTACACTATTTTCAGCCTGCCAAAAGCGGAAGCGGCGGGACTCGCAGGGGTTAGTAAACTTCCCTATTCGTTGCAGGTGTTGCTTGAGAACTCACTTCGTCACGAGGACGGCGAGATAGTGGGGCGGCAGAGTATCGAGGCGTTTTCCGCCTGGTTGGCAAAGGCGGCGAACCCGACCGAGATCAGCTTCTTCCCGACCCGTATCATGATGCATGATGTGTCCGGCATTCCGCTATTGGCGGATTTAGCGGCGATGCGGGAACACATGGTGGCAGCGGGGCGCGATCCCGAGCTCGTCAATCCGGTCCGGCCGGTCGATTTCATCATGGATCATTCGGTCATCGTCGATGTCGCCGGGCAAGCCGATGCACTGAACCGAAACATGGCAACAGAATTTACGCGCAATGCGGAGCGCTACCGGGTCGCAAAATGGGCGCAGAACGCATTTCGCAATATGCGCGTGTTGCCGCCGGGCCAGGGCATCTGCCATCAAATTAATCTAGAATCATTGGCGCGCGTCATCTGGTCGGAGGAACACAAGGACCATGGCCTTGTCGCGTTCCCTGATAGCCTGTTGGCGGGCGATAGCCACACACCGATGATTAATGCGTTGTCGGTGCTGGGCTGGGGTGTCGGCGCCATCGAAGCACTCTCGGCGATGCTCGGTGAGCCGGTCAGCATGTTGATGCCGGACGTGGTCGGCGTGCGCTTGGTCGGACAATTGCGTGAGGGGACGACGACCACCGATCTTGTCTTGGCGTTGACGCGCAGGCTGCGCGAGCATGGGGTGGTACAAAAGTTCGTCGAGTATATCGGACCGGGCCTGGATACCCTCAGCCTGCCGGAGCGCGCGACTCTTGCGAATATGGCACCTGAATACGGTGCGAGCGTCGGCTTCTTTCCAACCGATGAGGAGACATTGAACTACCTGCGCCTGACCGGGCGCGGCGATCAAGTCCCCTTGGTCGAGGCCTATAGTAAGGCGCAAGGCATGTGGCGCGACGATACCGTTGAGCGCGCCTATTCGGACCTCATCGAGTTCGACATAAGCCTTGCCGAGGCCAGCCTTGCAGGGCCGAAACTTCCGCAAAGCCAAGTACCGTTGAGCCAGGCGCATGTATCAGCGTTGGATGAGTTGGGCGGGGAGGTCGGGGGTGAGGACGGGAAGCTCCACGACGGTGATATCGTCATCGCGGCGATTACATCCTGTACCAATACTTCGAATCCCAGGGTCATGCTGGCCGCAGGATTGTTGGCGCAAAAGGCCCGCGCGAAAGGGCTGACCGCGAAACCTTGGGTGAAGACGTCTCTCTCGCCCGGCTCGCGCGCTGTCGGTGATTATCTGACCAGCGCTGGATTGATGACGCCGTTGGAGGAATTGGGATTCCACGTCACCGGTTATGGCTGCATGACCTGTTGCGGTGGCTCAGGCGCCTTGGCGGAGGATATCGCGGGGGACTTAGCTGCCAACAACCGCAGCGTCGCTGCCGTTCTTTCTGGCAATCGCAACTTCGAAGGCCGCGTCCACCCGCATGTGAAACTTGCGTATTTGGGCTCACCCCCCTTGGTGATCGCTTATGCGTTGTTGGGCAGTGTGGTGGCGGATATCACGACCGAGCCATTGGGAACCGATCCTTCTGGCGCACCTGTCTATTTGCGGGATATCTGGCCAAGAGCTGAAGAGATCGACACGGCCATTCGCCTGCACGTCACCGAGGACCTCTTCACCGCCCGTTATGCGGATATTTCCCAAGGCAGCGCGCCTTGGGATGAGATCGATATCGGCGACGGCAGCGCCTATGCCTGGGAAGACAACAGTACCTACATTCTGAAGCCGCCGTTCTTGGAAACCGCGACCCGGCAGAAACCGGTGCGTAATATCGAAGGTGCGGCGATCCTCGCCATGCTTGGCGACAACGTGACAACGGATCATATCTCGCCGGGCGCGCGCATCTTGGACGGCAGTCTCGCCGGTGAGTATTTGGCCGATCGCGGTGTTGATGCTGCCGATTACAGCGGCTTCCTGCAACGCCGGACTAATCATGAAGTGATGATGCGCGGCACCTTCAATAATGCCCACATCCAAAACGAGATGACGCCGGACCGCCGGGGCGGATGGACCGTGCATCAGCCGTCGGGCGAAGTCATAACCATATTCGATGCGCATGTGCGCTACGCTGCGGAGGCTCGCCCGGTTGTGGTAGTCACGGGGCGCGAGTACGGCACCGGCTCGTCCCGCGATTGGGCTGCCAGAGGGCCGCATCTGTTGGGTGTGCGAGCCATCATCGCCGAAGGCTTTGAGCGTATCCACCGCAGCAATTTGGTCGGGATGGGCATCTTGCCCCTGCAATTCGAAGCGGGGGAGACACGTAACTCACTTGGATTGGACGGCAGCGAGATTGTCGACATTCTAGGTTTCGATGCGGGTGCGGAAGTGCGTCAGATCGTGATGGCCCGGTTTGCGAAACCTGGTGGCGAAGTCGTCGCAGCGAAGGTTATTTGCCGCCGTGATACGGTCCGCGAGATCGCCTGGTTCGAGGCCGGCGGCGTGATGCCCTTCGTCTTGGAGCGTTTTGGCGAGGCGGCTTAGGTCGTCTCGTTTGGCAATAAATTTCCGAGATCTGGTTCGCAAGATTCGATCGGCGATTTGATGACGATATAGCTAAAATATTTCTCGATGCCGATCTGCGCGTCGAGCAAGCGTTCGACGGTTTTTTAGTAATTGGACACGCTGCGGTTCACGAATTTAAGCAGATAATCATAGCCGCCGCTGATCAGGTGGCATTCAACGACTTCAAGAAATTGCGGGATGCTGGCTTCGAAAATTTCAAAATCCTCGCGTCGGTGATCCGAGATGGTGACTTCGGTGAA
>CAXAGK010000245.1:0-6254 GCA_963968305.1 uncultured Rickettsiales bacterium
GAATTCGTTTGTGATCGCCCCGGTTGTGATCGCCCTGTTCAAGCGCGGCGTCATACACCGCGCGTAAATCATCGACGCCGAGCAAGACGTCCGCTTCATGGTGGTCCGCACGGGATCCGGCGAGACCGTCATGAATGTCGATGGGCCAGAGCCGAATGTGATCGTTGGTTAGATCGCCGTTGATAGCTAATTGTGCGCCTCGTTCCACGATCACGAAAAAATGGCTCCATCGATAGCAACAGAGGTTTCGTAGACCAATGGGGCGCCACAACGATTGTTGTGTGGAACGGCCAACCGCTCTACGACGGGAAGAACGAGCCCGAACATCGCGAGCTATTCAGCGAAGACCTTTGGTAAGTATAAACGAGAGAAACGGGAACATGTACCCAGCGACAAAAATGTTAATGGTGATGCTCCTCCTTTTCTTCGCCTGCGTCATACTGGCGGCTATTTTTGGAGAACGGTTTTGGGCACCTGCAGTGTGGGCTTTCGGAGGTGTCGTGTTCACTGCTTACCGTTTTATGGTTCGCAAGAGGAACGACCCTCCCAAGCGCTAAGACAACGATTAGCTGGACGGATTTCCGCGGAATGGGTGGCGGTTCGCCCCATTCTTGCGGCCATCTGCGGGATAGCGGCCTGCTCGTCTAGATTGATTATCGAACGGTTCTGCCTACCTGATTCACAAACAGAACCGCTTTCACGACGAGGAGCATTGATCAGCCATGGAATACCGTAGAGTTTCCGCAGATTGCCATTTGGATATGCCTTGGATGCCGCCGGAGTTGTTTGTCTCCGAAGCCTCCGCTGAGATGAAGGACCGCATGCCCTTTGTCACGGACGGGCCGGACGGCCCGAAATGGGTGACGAACAAGGGCGCGAATTTCGGGCTGTTGAACGGTGTCGGGCCGGGTGGCGTCAAGCTGGTCCCAGGCCAAAATCAGCGTGTCGACAAGATGGCTGAGACCGGCATGTTTTCCGACGGTAAGCAAGGCATCCAGCGCCCCTCGGACCCGCATCTGCGGCTGAAGGAAATGGAACGCGACGGCGTTGATGCGGAAGTCATCTTCGGCATTCTCGGATCGGCCTCGAAGATGCAGGACCCGGAAGCGGCGATTGAGATGTTCCGCATCTACAATGACTGGCTGGTGGATTTCTGCAGCCATTATCCCAACCGACATATCGGCCTCGCTTGCTTGCCGTATGGCGATGTCGACGCCGCGGTGGCGGAAATTTACCGCGTCGCCAAGAAAGGCCTGCGCGGGTTGGAGCTGTCATGCTCATGGGATATGGACCCGATGTGGCATCCGAGCTGGGAGCCGCTGTGGAAGGCGGTGGACGAAGTCCAGTTACCACTCCACTTCCACACGTTCCCGACGACCGATCCGAAGGCGCGCGAGCAGGCGTCCGGTCAGGTGCGCCGCGCGGCGTTGTTCACCGGTGTTACCGCGTTCCAGATGGGCTTGGTGAATATCCTCGCGGCGGTGATTGGTGCAGGTGTGTTGGAGCGCTACCCGAACATCAAGATATCGCTTGGCGAAAGCGGGATCGGCTGGATTCCCTACGCGCTCGACCGCATGGATTTTGAGTACGAGGATCGCTTCCGTGACCTCATGCCGCTGAAGCCGTCCGAATATTGGCAGCGTCAGTGCCGCGCCACGTTCCAGTATGACGTGATCGGACCGGGGTTGATCAACAAGAACGGCTTGATGACGGAAGACTCTCTGATGTGGGGATCCGACTATCCGCACACGGACGGTATCTGGCCGGAATCCGACAAATATATCGATGAGCAGTTCGCCGGCCTAACGGCGGCGCAGATCAAGAAGATCACCTGCGATAACGCGGTGGAGTTCTACGGTCTAAAAAACTAAAGCGGGTTTAGCGCTCTAGGTGAATTCCAACACCGGTTTGCCGGGCGCGCTCGTACGCCAGGATGGCCAGTGCCAAGTCGCCGATGGCGAGGCCACGAAAGATGAAGGCGATGCGTTCGCTTTCATCCCGCCGTCCGGGAATGCGTCCGGTCACCAGGTCCAGAAGGTCCTCGCCGATCAGCTCGGCGGGGATCATCTGTTGTTCCATCTCAGCCTCTTGGGCGGCATCCTCGATGATTATGCGGTCGAATTGGTCTAGGGTTTCCAGCCGCCAGGTGCGCGCCAGATCGAGCAGGTTCACATAGGCGCCGGGCTTGACCCAGTCCGTCTGCAAAAACGGTTTCAGTCCTGTGGCCAGGGGAACCGATGATACGATGATATCCGCATCCTCGATGGCACTGCGCGGGTCGTCGTAATCCGTTGCTGTCAGGCCGAGCGCTTCGGCCTTTTCTGCTAACAGCGTTCGATTGGCCTCGCCCCGCCCGAAGATGCGCACGTGGCGCAGCGGACAGAAATCGAGGAAAGCGTCGAGATGACTGCGCGCTTGGGCACCGCTGCCGATGAAGGCGATGGTTTCGGAATCCTTGCGCGCAAAATGCCTCGCGGCGACGGCGCTCAACGCCGCCGTCCGTATCTCCGTAATCCATGCGCCATCCATAATCGCAACTGGGTAGGCGGTCGCCCGGTCGAACAAGGTGATGGTCGACCCGATCGTTGTCATCCCTTTATGGGCATTGGCGGCGTTTGCGCCAAGCGCCTTCACCGCCATGAAAGGCGGATCTTCGGAGACCGCGAGTGTGGCCATAAACAGCACGTCGTCGACCGGTCGGAGGAGGCTTTTCGGCGCATTCAGTACGCGTGCCGCATCGCGCTCGCGACACAGATGCTCGATCTGCGCCACGGTGTCGGCGGCTGTCAGCCCAAGTGATTCGATGTCTGGTCGGCTCAGGTAGAGGAGCTTGTCATCAGTCGACATTCAGTACTGAGCCTTTAACCGCGATCGCGCGATTTCTTGAACCAAGCATCTTCGTCGACGAAGCGTTCCGCGTTCCAGCTGAGTGCGGCCTTCAGACCGTCTTTCTCACGGATTGTGTTGAATTCATCGATCTCGGGTGAGGAATCCCGGCTCGCGAGTGCGATGGATTCGAGTTCCAACGAACGCTCAATGACTTGCCGCACGCCCATCAATTCGTAGGACGAGTTGATCAGCTTCTTATTGTACTCAACGGTCGCAGCGGGGAGTTTGGCAATGGTCAGCGCTTGGCGCTCTACCGCTGCGTCCAGTTCGTCGAGCGGGACGACCTCGTTCACGAGGTCCAGGCGTTTGGCTTCGGTCGCGTCTATCAGGTTGCCGGTGTAGAGAAGTTCACGAGCTTTCGTCATGCCGATGACCCATGGCCAAATGGCAGGAATGTAGGGGCCGCCGGTGCGAATCTCCGGCGCGCCGAACTTAGCGTCCTCGGAGCAAATACGCAGGTCGCAGAAGGTTGCGGTCGCAAGGCCACCCGCGATGCAAAATCCATGGATTTGCGCGATGATTGGTTTTGGATTGTTCCAGAATACATCCCACCATCCGGACGCGCTGAAACTCTTACCCTTCAAGTACTTCGCGCGTCGTTGGACCGCATTCACCTTGGCTGAGGTTGTGATGTCGAAACCGGCGCTGAAGGCCCGGCCCGCCGCCTTGAGCACGATCACCCGGATAGTGTCGTCGTCCCAGCCCGCATCCTCGAGAGCGTGCCGAACTTCGAGCTGCAAATCATCGGACAGTGCGTTCAATTTGTCTGGCCGATTTAAGGTGACGTATGCAATCGGACCCCGCTTCTCGTAGATGATGTTTTGGTAATCCAATTGATCTCTCCCTAAATCACGCGCTCCGCCACGAAATCCATGAATGCCACCGCACCTTCCGTCGCGTGACTACAGGCGATGGCGTGCTTGGCGTGGGGCACGACCATCATATCTGAATTCGGCAAAAGAGAATGAATCTCCGCCGACATGGTAACCGGCAAGAAAGGGCTCGAATCCGGATGGATGAGGAGGACCGGTGTGTGGATCTTCTCCAACTCGCCCGATATGTCCTGCGCCATCAGCATCTCGCCGAGCGCCACCGTCGTCTCCGGGTCTGAGTTTGCTTGGATCTCCGCGAACCAGTCGTAGGTCTCTTCGCTGACCGCGCCGGCGAAAAAGCGATGCTCCATCATCCGATTGGTCCAGGCGCCGAATCCTTCTTTCTCGACTAACTCGCGCCAGCTGCCGACGTGATTGATGTAATTGCCGCGATGACCGGTGGAGAGGGCGGTGACGCTGTGCAGGCGCTCCGGTGCATGGAGTGCGGCGTAAAGCGAGATCGTCCCGCCGACAGATTCGCCGATTAGGTGGAAGCGCTCTGCCTCGACCGCGTCCGCCACCGCCAGCAGGTCCGACATCATGCCGTCCATGGTCCAATTGTGACCGGCGGGCGGCACGGTGGATTGGCCGCAGCCGCGCATGTCGATGCGGACGCAGCGGAATTCGGTCGCGAGGATCGGTAGCCAGTCGGCCCAAATATCCCGGTCCGTTCCGACGCCGTGGTGGAAAATGATCGTTTCTTCCGGTGCTCGCCAATCGGGGGCAATGCTCGTGATGTCATACGCGATCTGGCCGGTGGGGGTGTCGACGGTCGGCATTGAAATCTCCTAGCTGCGTTTGGCGCGGGTTTCCCGATGAAGGATATAGAGGCCGGAGCCAACAACCAAAGCCGAACCGCACAATAGCCAGGCATCTGGGACGTCGCCCCAAATCAAAAAGCCGAGGGCAAGCGCCCAAACCAAGGCCGAATAGCGGAAGGGGGCGACAACGGAAGCCTCGGCCCAGCGGTGGGCTTCGATCATCATGTAATGCGCGCCGCCGTTGAGTACGCCGAGCAAGGCGAAAAGTGCTAACTCGGTGCCGTTCGGCATCCGCCACGGGAACCAGAAAGCGGCGACAGCACCGACAATCATAACTGCGCTGGTGGAATAGAACAGGATCAGTTCGGACGGCTCCTCCGCGCTGATGCGCCGGGTCACCATATCCCGCAACGCACCCCAAAAGGCGGCACCCAACGCAATGAACGCGGCCCATTGGAAGGTGTCCGGCGTCGGGCGGGCCATCACGATGATGCCAGCGAAACCGACAAGGATCGCGCTCCAACGCCGCCAGCCAACATGCTCACCGAGGATAAACGGCGCCAGCGCTGCCACGATTAGTGGACCGGTGAAGGTAAAGGCAATGGCGTCCGCGAGCGGCATCAAGCTGAGTGCTGTGATGATGAAGAAGGTGGAGCCGATAAAGCAGAGCGAGCGTAGAACGTGATTGCGGAAGCGGTGTGGTTTGAATGCGCCGAGCCCGCCGCGCATGAGAAGAACGATGGCCAGGGGTGCCAGAATAAACACACCCCGCAGGGAGATGATCTGCGGCACGGGATAATCCGCCGCAAGCCATTTCGCCGTTGCGTCGTTCAAGGTGAGGACAAGGAGCCCCGCCAACATTAGCGCGATGCCCCGTCCCGGCGCGTCCGTATGGGGGGTCATGACGCAGCTCCGCGTGTCTCGCGATGCAGAATGTATAATCCGCTGGAGATGATGACGCTGCCGCCGACCAAGACGAACACATCGGGCAAGTCGCCGAACATTAAATAACCGAAGGTTACAGCCCAGATCGCAGCGCTATAACGAAAGGGTGCGACGGCGGCGGCTTCACCTTGGCGGAAGGCAAGGATCAACGCGTATTGCGCACCGCCGAAGGCGAGACCGTTGAGCGCCATCAAGAAAAGGTCGTCGCCGACGAGCGGCTTCCAATCGAGTGCCGAAAATCCTGTGAAGGCGGTAAGCCCACTCACCACGAGCAGCAAGGTCTCGCCGCACATCATCATGGCGTTGGTATTCTCGGTCGTACGCATCTTTCGCGCCCAAACGTCGCGGAGGGCGGAGAAGAGTGCTGCAGCGACAGCGAGAAATGCAACCGGTTGCCAGAGCTCCGGCGTCGGGCGCAGCATGATCAGGACGCCGATAAATCCGACAAGGACGGCCGACATCCGATGCCATCCTACGCACTCCCCGAGGACGGGACCGGATAGCAGGGCGATAAACAGGATCGACGAGAATAGTAAAACCTCAACATCGGCCAGCGGTAGAAGGACGACACTGGTCACGATCAGCGCGGCTGTCAGGGTGTGGAACAAGGATCGCAGACCTTGGTCGCGCCAATTGGTAACACGCAGAGTTGCGATACCGCCACTCCGCCAAATGATCGGGATGAGGAACAGCAAGACGAACAAGCTGCGGAAGAATACGACCTGTCCGGCTGAGTAATCCGCGCTGATCCATTTGGTGGTCGCGTTGGAGAGGACGATCAGTCCCA
>CAXAGK010000246.1:0-6252 GCA_963968305.1 uncultured Rickettsiales bacterium
GGGATGGTGCGGAGCCACAGTTCCGGTCCCGTGTCGCCGACAACGTGAGCGCCGTCCCCTTGGGGGCTTAGATCGTGTTCGGTGCCATGCGCGTTCATTGTGCTTACTCCTCTTGATGGGATTGGAGTGAGTTTAGCCGGGCCCAAAAACTTCGCAATGCCCGTTGCTTTCACATTGGATCACGAGGCAGAGAGAACGCCGTTCTCGTGGTGGCGGAAAAGCCCTATAAGGGTTTCACAATCATCGCACAGGAGAATGCCGTGAGCGACGCAGCGCCGAACTTGGTCTGGGGCCATATAAATATCAACGTCAGCGACCTGGATCGGTCTATTGCATTTTACGAAAAGCTTGGTTTCGAAATGTATCGCCCGGCCATCCCCTATCTCGGCATAATGGCGGAAGTGGGATCGACCGAAATGTCCGACGGCGCGGCGCGGGCCCTTGGCCTGGGGGCGGGTGTGACGGGCCGAGGATGCGTCATGCAATTGGGACGTGGGTTTCCAAAATTGGATCTGATTGAACTGGCGGTCGCTGCACGAGAAAAGCCGCTTTCGAATGACGATCTCGGCGTCGTCCGAATCTGTCTCTCTTCCAAAGACGTGCACGGAGCGTAAGCTTCACTGAGTGCGCGTGGGGTGGCGTTCCTCTCTGACCCGCAAACGACCCATAACGGTATGGCGGATATCTCAACGTGCGTCGACCCGGATGGCGCATTGATCGAAATAATCCAAGCCAACCCGGATAAATGGCCCTCCTTGCCGGCCAGCACGGGCGGCCGCGGTTGACGACGTTTTGTTCGCATCGCCGCCCCGGTAAATAAACTCAAACGCCAAACGGGAAGAGCAATATAGAAAGCTATCGGATTATCGAAGTTGTGTTGAAGCCGTAACAAGCGGGCCCCGCCCTAACCCTCTTCCGCGCGCGGGGGAAGGTTAGGGTGGGGCTCGCTTCCTTAGTCGCTCGCCAGGCGCGCGTGCATGCCGCCTTGCGCCTGCTTGTTCAGGTGTCGCGAGATCAGCAGGCTCAGCATTTCGCTCGACCCATCGCCGACTTGGAACAGCTTGGTCTCCCGGTAAAAACGCTCGACCGGATGGTCCTTGTTAAGCCCATGGCCGCCGAGGAATTGGATGCATTGCTCGGTCACCTTGGTGCTGACCTCACTGCCGAAAAGTTTTGCCATCGAGGCGGCAATCGGTGCGTCGTCGGTCCCGTCATCAGCCAGCGCACAGGCGTGATAGGAGAGCTGACGTGCCGCTTCGATCTTTGCATAAAGTTCCGCCGCCCGAAACCGGAGCGCTTGGAAGGACGACAGCGGTTGGCCGAACTGCTCCCGTGTCTGCATGTAGTTGAGGGCGTAGTTGAGTGCCGCTTGGGCCACTGACGCGCAGCGGGCGCCGTAGGTGGCGCGTGCCTTGGAGAAGCCCACTTGCATGTATTTGAAGCCACCGCCGGGCGCACCGAGGATGCAGGAACTCGGCACCCGACAGTCGTCAAACACCAGCTCCGCCACCGGGTTCGCAGTATGGGCCAGCATGTCGTATTTTTGGCCGACGGAGAATCCGGGGGTGCCTTTTTCGATCAAGAAGAGGGTAATGCCCTCCCCTCGAGCGGCGTCTCTATCGGTTCGCGCGAACAGCACGATGAGGTCGGCGCGGGCGCCATTGGTAATGTAGATTTTGGTGCCGTTGATGACCCAGTCATCGCCTTCTTGCCGCGCAAAGGTTTGGATTGAGGAGGCGTCAGAGCCGGCATCCGATTCGGTTAACGCGAATGCGGTGAGGATGTCGCCGTTGGCGATCCCAGGTAGGTATTTCTGCTTCTGCTCTTCGGTCCCAAAAGCCAGCAGCGGTCCGGTTAGCAGAGTCATCGCGTTGGTTGAGGCCGAAAACCAGACCGAGGAGAGTTCCTCCAGAACGACGGCACAGCTCATTATGTCGAGCCCAAGCCCGCCATACTCAGGTGGAATATCCAGGCCGACATAGCCGTTTTCGGCCATCATTTTTAGGGCCTCGCGCGGCATCGGCGCACCTTTTCGTTCGGTCTCGAGGGCGATCGGGCGAAGTTTGTCCTCGGCGAACCGGCGGGCCGCTTCCTTGAGTTGGCGTTGCTCGTCGGTCAGGCGGTAATTGCTCATATCGGATCTGTCCTAGCTGGAAAGGGGAACGCCGCGTTCATCGAGCTTATAGAGCTTGATGACGTTGTCGCGGAGGAATTTGCGTTTTGGCACTTCGCGCAGGTTCAGCTCTTCGATCTCGCGCCGTGTGCGCTCGAAATCCAGCACTGGGAAATCGGTGCCGAAGATGACCTTATCCTGGCCGTAGGTGTTGATGTAATTGACGAAGCTGGCGGGCCAGTGTTTCGGCCCGTGCGCGTCGGAACCCAAATAGACGTTTTTATGTTTCCACGCCATGGCGATAGCCTCGTCGGCCCACGGAATGCCCACATGGATGCCGACCAACTTTAGTTCGGGAAAATCGCAGGCGACCCCATCCATGGTGATCGGTTGCCCGACCGAGCGCACTGGGTAGTCGGCGGAATATACAAGAGACTGGCCGATCTGATGCTGGATCGGGATATCCAGCTCGCAGCATTTCGAATAGATCGGATACCAGCGCGCATGATCCAACGGCAACTCGAACCAGTGGGGATAGCCATGTGCGCCGATATAGCCGTATTCTTCGACCACATGCTGCAGCTCGTGGACGGCTTTCATACCCTGGGTCGGGTCGACGCCGTACATCGCGAAGAACCGGTCCGGATGCTGTTTGACCGCTTTGTTCACCACTTCGAGCGGCAGGTGATAGCAAGACGGATGGCCGAGCGGCCCGCATTTCGTCGCGATCAGAAATCCGCGTTCAATCCCGGCGGCATCCATGCGGCGCAACATTTCGTCGATCTCGACTCCTTGCACGGTCTTGGCATCGGCGCCGATCTTGTCGCCGAAAAACCCGTCTTTCCAATCTGGGCGGTGGGTCAGCGCCTCCGCGTTGTAGATATTCACCACCGCGTCAATCGCGGCCACGTCGTGATTTGCCATAGTGTCGCCTCCCTCTCTGCAGAAAGGTAGAGCCGGACGAAGCGCCCGCAACGTGGCGCAAAATTTATCTCCGCCCGTTGCGTTTTATGATATGAATCCATCGACTAGGGATGAACTTAGTATACCAGCAGCGTGAAGGATGCGTTCATGGCGGAGAAACCTGAGACGGACGAGCAGCCGAAAGAAGAAGAAAAACCTTTCGAGAATACGCCCTCGGAGCTCGATGATTTAACCCATCACGAGCTGCGTTTGATGTTTGACCGGTCGGCGGAAGCTGTCCTCTTTGCGAAGAACATCCAGTGGCGCACCGTCGGCTCGTCGCTGATTGTCATGGCCGTATTCATCGCCTTGGTGATGTTCGGCAAGCCGAGCGATGAACTCTCCAATATCCTCGGCGTGGCGACGATCATCCTCGCGGGTGGGGTGATTTTTGTGCTGACGCTCTATCAGTCATGGCAATACAATGAAATTTCTCGGATCGCTGAGCTTGAGAAACACTTCTCCTCGCTCTACCGCAAAATTCGCGACGTTAAATCCCGCCGCGAAGGCAACGTCCACCGTTACACCTTGCTAATGTTGATGGTCGCGGTTGAAGTCGCGGGCGCGGGGGTGACGCTCTACGTGATCAAGCAGGTGTTGTAGGGGACCTCTCATTGTTCATTCCGGGGCGGGCTTGTCCCGAACCTGGAAGTAGTGCCTGAGCAACACCAAGTGTCACGGCTCCTGCATGTAAAACTCAGGCCCTAATTCCGGATTGCTGCCGCTCCGCGTCGGCCTCCAGAATGACACTTTAGAAAAACATTTAGCGTTCACAAATCACATCATCCTGAGCCTGTCGAAGGATGACCGGACCGGTCAGGACGCCGCACTCTCCGGCACCCGTCCGTCTGGCGGCCAAGACATCACGCCGTCTTCCACCGGTATCTCCAATGTGCGCAGCAAGTTCGAGAACATGATCCAATTGGCGATGCAGACAACCATCTCGACCCGTTCCCCATCGGTGGGGACATGCTTGCAACACTCGGCCCAGGTTGGATCAGAAATCTTGCCGACGTCCAACATCTCGTCCACCGCCTGAAGGATCGCCCGGTCGGCACCGGTCAGCTGGTCAGCGTTTTGCCAATCCCGAACCGCCAGGATGTCCTCCTCCGGCACACCCGCCGTGGTGGCGACCCGCCAATGCTGCGTCCATTCATATTCGGAGCCGGTGACCCAGCCGATCCGCATGATCGCCAATTCGCGCAGCCGTGTTTCGAACGTGTTCTTGTTGAGCAAGGTGGTGAGATGGGTGAACACGCCCTCCGCCATGGCTGGAGAATTGGCGAGTGTGCGAAACGCATTCCGCGTCGCCATGGCTTCAGGCGCGCCAATGGCCCGCGCGATGGCTTTCGCCTGTTCTTCCGACGCTAAATCAACCCGTCCCGCCATGATGCTCTCTCCTATTGTCCGTCTCGCCTTCGCTGGATTGAAAATTGAACTAGGCTTCCTTGAAAGCAAACCCACAGCGGAGGAATGAGAAATGGTGGACGACACAAAAGTTGAGGAGACCGGAGACGATCTATTGGCCCGCGCACATGAGAGCCGCGGTTTTCATCTCGGCGTCCACGAGATCATGCACGGGGCCGACCAGGAGTATATGCAGCACTATCAGCGCTGGCTTGAATTCGCGAATATCAAGGAGCGGCATCTGGATAAGAAGACAAAGCAGATCGTCCACGTTGCCGTCGACATCGCCCGCAACGCCAACCCTGACCACATTAGGGCGCAC
Organism: uncultured Rickettsiales bacterium; assembly: GCA_963968305.1. Classification (GTDB taxonomy): domain Bacteria; phylum Pseudomonadota; class Alphaproteobacteria; order UBA8366; family UBA8366; genus UBA6544. The sequence continues at coordinate 4,806 of CAXAGK010000246.1, forward strand.
ATGGTCGCCGGTGTGAAAGCGGGTGTGAGCGAGGAAGAATTCTTCGAGGTCGCGACGTTGGGTTTCATTCTCGGCGGGACGACGTCGCTCCTGCTCGGTATGGAGGCCTGGCGGCGCACCTTCCGCCCGGACCAGAAACCAGCCTGGGAATTGATCGAGGAGGGTTAGTAAGCCAACCGCAATATCTCCATCACCTCGTCCGGTGTTTTGATCGGTCTCGGGTTGCTGAACGTCCAATCGTCGAGCATGCAGTTCTCGGCCAAGCGCGGTAGGTCGCTTTCTTCGACGCCGGTCTCGCGGATGGAGCGGGGCATGTCCAGATTGCGGATAAAACTGTCGAGCACTTCCGAGGCTGGGTTGCCCGCACGGCCCATGGCCGTCGCGATCTCTTTCTGGCGTTCGCCGTTCACCGCGGCGTTCCATTCCAGCACATAGGGCAACATGATGCAGCTGGTGTGGCCGTGGGGGACACCAGCGCTGCCGCCGAGGATGTGGCCAATGGCGTGGCTGGCGCCGAGGCGGGCGCCCGCGATGATGCCGGTCATCGACATCCAAGCCCCCATCAGGCATTTCAGCCTTGCGTCGAGATCGCTGGGGTCGGCTTTCACTCGCGGCAGGCCCTCGCTGAGCAGGCGCAGTGCTTGCAGACAGGCGCCGTCGTAATAGGCGTTGGCGTCGATGGAGAGATAAGTCTCCACCGCGTGATCCACGGCACGGATGCCGGTCGAGAGGAACAACCATTCCGGTGTCCGCACCGTCACCGCCGGGTCGAGGATGACCGAGATCGGGATGATTCCCGGATGCACAAAACTTTGTTTGAGCCGCAGCGCGCTGTTGGTGACCCCGGCCCGGGCGTTGAATTCGCCGGCTGAGAGTGTGGTGGGCACGACGATTTGGCGCACATCGGGGGCGTCGTATTCCGGGAAGTGACGCTTGCCGGTCTCATCGACCACGGTGCGATAGGCTTCCATACCGTCGATATCGCTGATGCCATGTTTCAGGCAGATGGTCACCGCTTTGCCGCCATCCGTCGTCGAGCCGCCGCCGAGACTGACGAGCAGGTCGCCCTTGGCCTCGCGCATCGCATTGGCGCAGGCGACTACAGCTTCGCGCGGGGTATGGGCGGGCATGTTGTCATGTGTCCCGCAGTATTTATTGCCAAGCGCTTGGCGCAGTTTCTCGACCTCGTCGGTCTCCCGGTTCAAAGTCCCGCTGACCAGCAGAAACACCCGCTCCGCGCCGATACGCTGGGCCTCGGTTTGAACAGCCTCCGCGGCAGATTGCCCGAAGATAACCTTCTCCATCCGCGTGAACCCGACTTCTCCCTGCTGCATGTCGATGCCTCTTTGTTTGATGTTAGGAGGGAGGTAGGTGTGAGCGGGTTCATTGTCACGTGCCCATTAACCACTGTCATTCCGGGGCGTCTAGCGGAACCGAAATTATGGCC
>CAXAGK010000247.1:0-6210 GCA_963968305.1 uncultured Rickettsiales bacterium
GCCGTTGCCCAATCCATGTCGTCAGGCACCTGGGTCAGGTTGGCGGCGGGAACGTTCGCTTCCTCGGCGAAACCGCCAAAGCCGATCGAGCCCATCACCCGGTCTCCGACTTTAACATTGTCGACACCATTACCGAGCGCAATCACCTCGCCCGCCGCTTCCATGCCGGGGCTGAACGGCAGATCGGGTTTCTCTTGATATTGGCCGGTCACCATCAAGGTGTCGCCGAAGTTCACTCCGGCGGCGTGGACCGCGATCTGTGCTTGGCCCGGCCCTGGAGCCGATAGCTTGATTTCTTCCAGTTTCATGGCGTCGATGCCGTCGCGGCCGTGAAGTCTCATTGCGCGCATGCCGATTACTCCCCGTCCCGAACTTTGATGATGACTTTACCCATGGCCTTGCGGTCGCGTAGCGCCTTGATAGCTTCGCTGGTATCAACCAGAGAGAAAGCGTGGCTTTGCTGAGGTTTCAGATGCCCAGCGTCCCACATCTCTGTGAGACCGGCGTAGGAGCGTTGCAGGATTTCGGGGCTGACACGGCGGTAGGAGCCGACCGGAAAGCCGACGATTGAGATATTCTTGACCAGAACGTAATTCGCCGGGGCATTCGCGATGGTGCCGCTGGCGAACCCGATGATGATGATGCGGCCTTCGAAATTGATGCAGCGAAGTGATTGCGTGAAGGCATCGCCGCTGACCGGGTCGTAAATCACATCCGCGCCGCCGACCAATTCCTTGACCCGTGTGCGGATTTCCTCGGTTGAATAATTGATGGCAAAATCGGCGCCGTTATCAAGGGCGAACTGCGCCTTCTCGTCGCTACCGGCCGTCGCCACCACGGTACAGCCGAGCGCCTTGCCGATCTGCACCGCCGTCGTGCCTACACCGCCTGCCGCACCGTGGACGAGCAAGACCTCGCCCGCTTTCAGATTGACCCGCTCGTGTACCAGGGCCGCGTGACTGGTCGTGTGTGTCAGACAGAAGCCGCCCGCCATTTCCCAATCCATGCCGTCGGGCACATGCATGAGGTACTTTTCCTGAATGACCGCTTCCTCGGCGAACGCGCCGTAGTCGAAGAATCCCATGACCCGCTCGCCGGGTTTGAAGCGTGTCACCCCTTCGCCGACATCAATCACAACGCCAGCCGCTTCAAGGCCGGGCGTGAACGGCATTTCCGGCTTATGCTGGTATTTGCCTTCGGACATCAGCAGGTCGGGGAAATTGACCCCGCCCACATAGACCTTAATCCGGACTTCGCCTGGCCCGGCGACGGGGGGCGGGATGTCTTCCAGGGTCAGAGCATCGACCCCATCGAAACTTGAGACGCGTATCGAGCGCATGGTACCTCTCCCGCGGTGGCTGGTAAGGGTCTACTCGGCGCGTAACACGGCTGTTGTCCGCACCTCGCCGACGACCCGAAGGTTGCGGTTAAGAATGGGTTGCGGAAGCGCTTGGTCAATGGATTGCAGCGTCACTTCGTCGATAGCGCCGATCCGCATCAGGATCGCCGTCATCATGGCTTCGCTGGCGCGCTTCGCGCCGTCCTCGCATTTCAAGGCGATGCCGAGCCCGAGCGCAGGAACCGCACCACAAAAAACACCCTCTGCACCGGTCTTGACCAGGACCTTGCCTTCGGTCGCGCGAATCACATCGGAACAGTAACGCCCGGTCCCTGCGATCATCTCGGGCGTGGCCGCCAATGCCGCGTGAATGCGCCGGATGGCGTCCGCACGTCGTGCTGGGACTTCGTCGCCGGGATCGGCGAAGCGGGCAAAGGCCAACGCCAAATTGCCGAGCGGCACCGCGATCGTGGGAATGGAGCAGCCATCGACGCCGCGCAGTGCGGACGCCAGATCGAGACCACACATCTGTTCCAGGACACCTAGTACCCGCTGCTGTACCGGATGGGTATAGTCGATATATCCCGCTGTTGGATCGCCCAGATGCTTTGCCGTCACCAACATCGCGGCGTGCTTGCCCGAACAATTATTGTGCGCTGCATGAAAGGCTGCATCCTGCCGAACGAGATCGTCGCTCGACGGACCATGGCTCGGCGCGTGACTGCCGCATTCAAGATCAGTGACCGACAGGCCGCATCGCGCGAGCCAAGCCGTGATGGCTTCCACATGCATGTGCTCGCCACCATGTGACGCGCAACCGACAGCAATCTCGGTGTCGGTTGCGCCGTAGGCGTCGGCGGCTCCGCTCTCGATCAAGGGGATGGCTTGCAGCGGTTTGATCGCGGAACGCGGATAGACCGGTGCTTCGATATCGCCCCATGACAGAATGACGGCACCTTCGCGATCGACCACGGCGGCGCGACCGCGATGCTGACTCTCGACGATATCGCCGCGCGTGACCTCGACCATGATCGGTGATGCTTGATCATCGCGAGGTGGGTGGGAGTTGTGATTTACATGCAGGTCGTTCATGGCACGCAAACTAGCATATTCTCCCGCTGGGAAAACCCGGTGTGGCTTGCCTTCACGGATATGTGCGGGCAATGTCCCACGCCATGCGAGGATATTTTGGCATAGGCGTTGAGAGTATTTCGAAACCGATGAATGTCGGTAATTTGATTCGCTCCGCGCATGCGTTCGGGGCGGATTTCTTTTTCGCCATCGCGCCGGCAATCGACCTTAAACAAATCGACCGGTCGGACACCTCGAAGACGCACCGGCACATGCCGGTCTACGAATTTCCGACACCGAAGGATCTAACCTTGCCGAAAGGCTGCCAGTTGGTCGGCGTCGAATTGCTCGATGGTGCGCACGACCTGCCGAGCTTCACTCACCCGGAACAGGCCGCCTATATCCTAGGTCCGGAAAAGGGTGAGCTGTCGCCTGAAGTTGTCGCGCGTTGCGACCACGTGGTGAAAATCCCGACCAAATTCTGCGTTAATGTCGGTGTCGCTGGAGCCATCCTGATGTACGATCGATGGCTGACCAAGGGCCGTTTCGCCCCCCGGCCCGTTGCGGCGGGTGGTCCCACGGAAGAGTTGCCGCCGCATTTCCACGGTGGGCGAGATTAATGAAATTCCCGCGAGAAAGTGCGTAATCCTTCGGTCCCGCCGCCCGCATTCGAGAGCAGAACATATTCGATCCCGCCTGCGCGGATCGCGTCCAGACGTTCGTGAATTTCATCCAGCGTCCCGATAAGGGCGCCGTCGATGGCTTCTTCCGGCCCCTTGAATTGCATGATGCTGGCGCTGTTGTCGCCCTCGGGTGTTTGCGCCAACTCATCCACCAGACCGCGTGATTTAGTGCGTCGTTCGATGACCGCTGCTTTCTCCGCCTGATTCTTTGCGATGAAGAGGCCGCGCGCCAACGCGATTTGCCGCGCTGCCGGGTCGACTCCCATCGTCGCTAATTCGTCGCGGAAAATGTCAGCGCGTTCCAGGGCCACCTTGAGCGGCGAGTATTGGTCGAGCAGAAGATGGGCGCCAATGCGGGCGGCGGCGCGGATGGATTGCGGTCGCCCGGCCGCGAGCCAAATCGGCGGATGCGGCTTTTGGACCACTGGTGGTTCGACCACGATGTCGTTGAACTGCCAGCGGGCGCCTTGATGGCTCCACCGTTCTTCATTCTGCCACGCCTTCAAGATCAGACTGAAGGCTTCCTCGAAGATCGCATCCGCGTCCGCCATATCGATGTCGAACCCGTTAAACTCGTTATAGCGGTAGCCTTTGCCAATGCCGAAATCGAGGCGCCCATCGGAAACCAGATCGAGGGTCGCTGCTTGCTCCGCCAGCAAGATCGGATTGTGCCACGGCAAGGTCATTACCGCTGTGCCGAGCCGCAATGTCGTGGTTTTCGCCGCTAAATAAGTCAGCAGGTTGAGTGATGCGGAGACTTGTCCGAGGCCAGTGAAATGATGCTCGGTCGTGAACGTGCTGTGGTAGCCGAGTGCCTCCGCTTCGATACTGTATTCTATCCAATCCCGGTAACCGGTTGGGCTGTCCGTATCCGCCAGTCCTCGTTTCTGGCGTGCGCCACCGAATATCCCGAACTTCATTAGTCTCTCTCCGGCTTCTTTAGAAAAAGGATAAAGGGGACGATGGAAATGGCGAAGGCTGAGAACACATAGAACGCATTAATATAGCCGATCATCGAGGATTGTCGGTCGACTTCATTGCTCAGTTTCGCCAATCCAGTCAGGCTATCAAGCGACCAACCGCCGGTCACGGAAGCGATACCGAAGGCTTCGTTGAACGGATTGATGTTCTCTGAAATCACGCTGTAGCTGACGCCGGCGGAGTGAATGACGACGCCGACGCAGACCGAAATGACGATGGCGCTGCCGAGATTGCGGATCAGGTGAAAGACCGCCGTCGCTTCGCCGAGCCGATGGGTGGGAAGCGTCCCGAACGCGATGACCGTCAACGGGACCCACAGGAAACTGTTGCCGAATCCTTGGAAAGCGCTGGTGAACATCACATCGGCCATGGAGACGTTGAGATCAAATTGCGCCATCATATAACCGCTCATCGATTGGCTGGTATAGCCGATCACGAGGCCGATGCGGGGATCGAAGCGGCTCATCGCGACGACCGCGAAATTACCGATCATGCTGCCCACCCCGCGCGCGGCGAGAATAAGACCAATAATCGAATCCGGGAATCCTTGCAGGTCCTGCAGCATCGTCGGCAACAACACCATTGGCACGAACGCGAGGCCGCCAAAGGCAAAGGCGAAGAACAATCCGAGTGCGAAATTTCGGTCGAGGAGCAGTTTCGGATCGAGGAAGGGTTTCTGCGCCATCAGGCTGTGGACCGCGAACAGATAAAGGCCGAGCCCCGCGAGACAGGCTTCGATGACGATTTCCGTGGCGTCGAACCAATCGAGCCGTTCGCCGCGATCAAGCATCAATTGGAAACTGGCGACGGCGATGGAGAGGGCGAGAAAACCGGTCCAGTCGAGGCGGATGTCGCTGTTGCGGGTGCGGTCGGTGATGAACACGAACACCATGAGAATGGAGACGACGCAGACTGGAAACGTCATGAAGAATACCCAACGCCAGTCATAAGCCTCGGCGATAAAGCCACCGATGGTCGGCCCGATGATTGGCCCGCAGACCACGCCCATGCCCCAGACTGCGGTGGCGAGGCCGTGCTGGCGGCGCGGAAAGGTGCCGAGGATGATGGCCTGCGCGACCGGAGTTATTGGTGCGCCCATGATCCCTTGAATGACCCGGTAGGTAACCAGCTCTTCCAATGTCGTCGCAGTACCGCAGAGCAGCGAGGCGACGGAAAATCCGGTGACGCACCAGATCATCAGCGCGCGACGTCCGAACCGGTTGGCGAGCCAACCGGACGCCGGTGTGCCGACGGCGGTCGCGACCAAATTGAACGTAACCGACCAGGCGATTTGGTCCTGGGTAGCCGAGAGCGAACCCTGCATCTGCGGCAGGACGACATAGGAAATCGTCACCGTCATAGCGAACAGCAGCGTCGCTAAGGTGACGGTCGCGAGAACCCAATAACGCCGTGTATCATCGGCCTTCCTATCCGGTAAGGTGGCCGCGGTCATGTTATCGCGTCAGTGGGCGAAATGCAGATTGGTTCCATCCCCCGCCCTTATCGATGGCGCGTGCGCCATTGGGGTTCATTTACATTACAGAACGAGACTAGCGCGACCCCAGCGTTTGTCATTGTTTTACGCAATGCGGCGATTCTCCGGGTTGAACGCGCGGGCGCCCTTCCGTATCTAGTAGGGATGAAATACGGATTTATATTGATCGCATGCGCCCTGTTGGCGGCTAGTGTCGCCCAGGCAGACGATTTCGTCGGTACGTTCGGCGATTGGCACGTCCAAACCTATGACGAGGGTGGCGGCAAGGTCTGTTTGATGTGGGGTCAACCGACGAAATCCCAAGGCAACTATACCCGCCGCGGCGACGTCTACACCTATGTGACGCAGCGCCCGTCGAAGAAACGGCTGAACGAAGTCAGCATTTCCATCGGTTATCCATTCAAGAAAGAAAGCGCGCTTAGTGCCTCAGTTGGAAAGTCGAATTTTTCGATGTTCACGGACGGCGACACCGCCTGGAACGCCAATAGAAAGGATGATACGCGGATGGTTAAGGCGATGCGGGCCGGGGCGACAATGACTGCTAGTGGCGTGTCCGGACGCGGCACTAAGACGAGGGATGTCTTTTCCCTAAAGGGCTTCACCAAAGCTTATGCCGAGATGAACAAGGCCTGCGGCATTAA